>NZ_GL732485.1:0-509 GCF_000187645.1 Streptococcus sp. C300 | reverse complement strand
AAACCATCAATGGAGCGGATGCCCACTTCGTCGGTACTTGGGAATTTACCCCAGCACCAACTTACAAGGCAACACATGAATTTGTCAGCGGAATCCCAGGGAAAGACCTTCCACAAGGAGTGAAAGCCTTGCTTCCAGCAGACCAAACCGACTTGAAAGATGGTAGTCAAGCGACTCCAACTCAGCCAAGTAAAACGGAAGTGAAGACAGCAGAAGGTACTTGGAGCTTCAAGTCCTACGATAAGGCATCAGAAACCATCAATGGAGCGGATGCCCACTTCGTCGGTACTTGGGAATTTACCCCAGCACCAACTTACAAGGCAACACATGAATTTGTCAGCGGAACTCCAGGAAAAGACCTTCCACAAGAAGTGAAAGCCTTGCTTCCAGCAGACCAAACAGACTTGAAAGACGGTAGTCAAGCGACTCCAACTCAGCCAAGTAAAACGGAAGTGAAGACAGCAGAAGGCACATGGAGCTTCAAGTCCTATGACAAGACATCTGAAACT
>NZ_GL732484.1:0-540 GCF_000187645.1 Streptococcus sp. C300 | reverse complement strand
CGAAGACGGTGAACAACCTAAGAAGGATATTCCAGGTTACCGTTTCGTAGAGACTAAGAAACTTCCAAACGGTGACACAGAACACGTTTACGAGAAGGTTAAGACCAGTCATAAGGATAAGGAAGGCAATGACATTCCAGGTTATCCAAGCGAAGACGGTGAACAACCGAAGAAGGATATTCCAGGTTACCGCTTCGTAGAGACCAAGAAACTTCCAAATGGCGACACAGAACACGTTTATGAGAAGGTTAAGACTAGTCATAAGGATAAGGAAGGGAATGACATTCCAGGTTATCCAACCGAAGATGGTGAACAACCGAAGAAAGATATTCCAGGCTACCGCTTCGTAGAGACTAAGAAACTTCCAAACGGCGACACAGAACATGTCTACGAAAAAGTGAAGACCAGTCATAAGGATAAGGAAGGCAATGACATTCCAGGTTATCCAACCGAAGACGGTGAACAACCTAAGAAGGATATTCCAGGTTACCGCTTCGTAGAGACTAAGAAACTTCCAAACGGTGACACAGAACACGTTTA
>NZ_GL732483.1:0-666 GCF_000187645.1 Streptococcus sp. C300 | reverse complement strand
GTGATAGTAGCTGTTGTTGTAGTTGCTTTATAAGTGTTGGTGAAGGTTGGGTTGTTACCTGTAACAGTAGCAACAAGTTGGCCTTGACCATTATCTGTAACGTTTACTGTCACTTCATGTGTAGCAGTGTCGTATGTCACACCTGCTTCGCTACCTGCTTTTTCAGTAATTGTGTAAGTGTGAGGGCCTGCAGCATCATAGCTGATTGCTGGGAAAGTAACAGTACCGTCTGCTGCGTTTTTAGCTGTCGCAACGACTTTGTCACCTTCTTTAAGTTCAAACTCATATTTACCAGCTTCTAGAGCTTTACCATTCAAGACTTTCTTAGCTGTGATCGTTGCACTTGTTGTAGCTGCTTTATAAGTGTTGGTGAAGGTTGGGTTATTGTCAGTTACAGTCGCAACAAGTTGGCCTTGACCGTTATCTGTAACTGCTACCTTAACTTCGTGTTTAGCAGTGTCGTATGTCACACCTTTTTCACTACCTGCTTTTTCAGAGATAGTGTAAGTGTGGTTGCCTGCTGCTGCGTACTTGATATCTTCGAAAGTAACAGTACCGTCTGCTGCGTTTTTAGCTGTCGCAACGACTTTGTCACCTTCTTTAAGTTCGAATTCGTATTTGTCAGCTTCTAGAGCTTTACCTTCCAAGACTTTAGTAGCTGTGATA
>NZ_GL732482.1:0-724 GCF_000187645.1 Streptococcus sp. C300 | reverse complement strand
GTGCGAGACAAGTAAACCACCCGCTATGCGGGTGCGCGACGAAGGTTATACCAAAAAAACTCCAAACGCGATACAATAAAGGTGTTCAAGCCAATTGTAAAGCGAAAGGAGAAAAATATGGCACAAAAGGCACATAGTTTATCACACACAAAGTGGATGTGTAAATATCACATTGTGTTCACCCCTAAGTATAGACGAAAAATCATTTATAATCAATATCGAAGTAGTTTGGGAGAAATATTCCACCGTTTATGTAGTTATAAAGGTGTTGAAATTATCGAGGGTCACTTAATGCCTGATCATGTACATATGTTAGTCAGTATTCCACCAAGGATAAGTGTTTCAAGTTTCATGGGTTATTTAAAAGGCAAAAGTGCACTCATGATGTTTGATAAACACGCCAACCTCAAGTATAAGTTTGGAAATCGGCATTTCTGGGCAGAAGGTTATTATGTAAGTACAGTAGGGCTTAATGAAGCCACAATTAAGAAATATATTCAAGAACAGGAAAAGCATGATATAGCACTAGATAAATTAAGTGTAAAAGAATATGAGGATCCCTTTAGGGATAGTGGTAAGTAATACTAAAGCCTCTTTAAGAGGCAAGTGACGAGTCAAGAGCAATGAGGCTTGAACAACGTGAAAGCCAGCGCCTTTAGGCGCTGGCTGGTGATTTGGGCTTATAGCCCTGGTGCAAACCACCCGTTAGACGGGTGGTTATGAT
>NZ_GL732481.1:0-741 GCF_000187645.1 Streptococcus sp. C300 | reverse complement strand
GATGCCTTATCGTAGGACTTGAAGCTCCAAGTACCTTCTGCTGTCTTCACTTCCGTTTTACTTGGCTGAGTTGGAGTCGCTTGACTACCATCTTTCAAGTCGGTTTGGTCTGCTGGAAGCAAGGCTTTCACTCCTTGTGGAAGGTCTTTCCCTGGGATTCCGCTGACAAATTCATGTGTTGCCTTGTAAGTTGGTGCTGGGGTAAATTCCCAAGTACCGACGAAGTGGGCATCCGCTCCATTGATGGTTTCTGATGCCTTGTCGTAGGACTTGAAGCTCCAAGTACCTTCTGCTGTCTTCACTTCTGTTTTACTTGGTTGAGTTGGAGTCGCTTGACTACCATCTTTCAAGTCTGTTTGATCTGCTGGAAGCAAGGCTTTCACTTCTTGTGGAAGGTCTTTTCCTGGAGTTCCGCTGACAAATTCATGTGTTGCCTTGTAAGTTGGAGCTGGAGTGAATTCCCAGGTGCCTACGAAGTGGGCATCTGCTCCATTGATGGTTTCTGATGCCTTGTCGTAGGCCTTGAAGCTCCAAGTACCTTCTGCTGTCTTCACTTCCGTTTTACTTGGTTGAGTTGGAGTCGCTTGACTACCGTCTTTCAAGTCTGTTTGGTCTGCTGGAAGCAAGGCTTTCACTTCTTGTGGAAGGTCTTTCCCTGGAGTTCCGCTGACAAATTCATGTGTTGCCTTGTAAGTTGGTGCTGGGGTAAATTCCCAAGTACCGACGAAGTGGGCATCCGCT
>NZ_GL732480.1:0-791 GCF_000187645.1 Streptococcus sp. C300 | reverse complement strand
GAAACCTTGGAGCCCGTAACGCAAATCGTCAAGGTCGGCACGGCTAAACCAACCATGGTACCAAATGAAGCACCGAAAGCAGAAGCTTTACCAGAGTATCCACTGACTTATACCGACGAAATTTGCGTTGAGAAAATAGCCTTCAACATCGAGGAGCAAACTACGGATGAATTGGTTCAAGATGCTCGTCAGATTGCAACTCCAGGTGTCCAAGGTGAGCGTACCATTAAGACTCGTGTCTACAGTTCTAACGGTCAGGAAATTGATCGCCAAGAATTGTCTAACGAAGAAACTCTGGCTCCCGTAACGCAAATTGTCAAAGTCGGCACGGCTAAGCCAACCATGGTACCAAGCGATGCGCCAAAAGCAGACGCTTTGCCAGAGTATCCACTCACTTATACCGACGAAATTCGCGTTGAGAAAATAGCCTTCAACATTGAAGAGCAAACTACGGATGAATTGGTACAAGATGCTCGTCAAATCACAACTCCAGGTGTTGAGGGAGAGCGCACAATCAAGACTCGTGTCTACAGTTCTAACGGTCAAGAGGTTGACCGCCAAGAGTTGTCCAACGAGGAAACACTAGCTCCCGTAACACAAATCGTCAAGGTCGGCACGGCTAAGCCAAACATGGTACCGAACGATCCACCGAAAGCAGACGCACTGCCAGAGTATCCGTTGACTTATACCGACGAAACGCGCGTAGAAAAAATCAACTTTAGCATTCGTGAAGAAGAAACCGATGAGCTTGTTCAAGATGCTCGTCAAATCGCGACTCCGGGTGTTGAAGG
>NZ_GL732479.1:0-829 GCF_000187645.1 Streptococcus sp. C300 | reverse complement strand
AGTCTGCTTGCAAATGATTGATAGCATATTGTGCAGTGTCACTATTAAAACCTTCATAAATTAACATCTCATAAATTCTTTTTTTGACAAATGAATCCTATTATAATCTTGTGCTGTCTTTAAAGCTGCTGAGTATGGATTCCCGGCTGCTGGTTTTGGTTGCCGCACACCATCGTTTCCTACATAGTAACGGCCACCATCTACCCATTTGCCCCTTACCATTTTGCCTTCAGAATCAACATAGTAACGGCCACCATCTACCCATTCATTCTTGGCCAACTTTCCATCTGATTTATAATAATAGTATCCTACCCATTTATTGCGAGGATAGCTGCCTTCTGATGGTATATTAAGTTTTTGAATGGCATAGTTGGCTTCTTCTTTGGTAAATTTTCTAAAATAAGGAGAAGTTAGCCTCTCATAAATTTCTGTCTTTGAGAGATTGTTATATTTTGGTATTCTCTTGCTTGAGCTAAGGCATTCGCCTTATAGTCTGCTTGCAAATGATTGATAGCATATTGTGCAGTGTCACTATTAAAACCTTCATAAATTAACATCTCATAAATTCTTTTTTTTGACAAATGAATCCTATTATAATCTTGTGCTGTCTTTAAAGCTGCTGAGTATGGATTCCCGGCTGCTGGTTTTGGTTGCCGCACACCATCGTTTCCTACATAGTAACGGCCACCATCTACCCATTTGCCCCTTACCATTTTGCCTTCAGAATCAACATAGTAACGGCCACCATCTACCCATTCATTCTTGGCCAACTTTCCATCTGATTTATAATAATAGTATCCTACCCATTTATTGCGAGGATAGCTGCCTT
>NZ_GL732478.1:0-830 GCF_000187645.1 Streptococcus sp. C300 | reverse complement strand
TGATTGATAGCATATTGTGCAGTGTCACTATTAAAACCTTCAAAAATTAACATCTCATAAATTCTTTTTTTGACAAATGAATCTCATTATAACCTTGTGCTCTCTTTAAAGCTGCTGAGTATGGATTCCCGGCTGCTGGTTTTGGTTGCCATACACCATCGTATCCTACATAGTAACGACCACCATCTACCCATTTATTCGTTACCATTTTGCCTTTAGAATCAACATAGTAACGACCGCCATCTACCCATTCATTCTTGGCCATCTTACCATCTGATTTATAATAATAGTATCCTACCCATTTATTGCGAGGATAGCTGCCTTCTGATGGTAGATTAAGTTTTTGAATAGCATAGTTTGCTTCTTCTTTGGTAAATTTGTCAATACTAGGAGAAGTTAGCCAGTCATAAATTTGCGTTTTTGAGAGATTGCTATATTTTCGGTAATCTCTTGCTTTAGCTAAGGCATTCGCCTTATAGTCTGCTTGCAAATGATTGATAGCATATTGTGCAGTGTCACTATTAAAACCTTCAAAAATTAACATCTCATAAATTCTTTTTTTTGACAAATGAATCTCATTATAACCTTGTGCTCTCTTTAAAGCTGCTGAGTATGGATTCCCGGCTGCTGGTTTTGGTTGCCATACACCATCGTATCCTACATAGTAACGACCACCATCTACCCATTTA
Source organism: Streptococcus sp. C300 (assembly GCF_000187645.1). Classification (GTDB taxonomy): domain Bacteria; phylum Bacillota; class Bacilli; order Lactobacillales; family Streptococcaceae; genus Streptococcus; species Streptococcus oralis_CQ. Next base: position 141 of record NZ_GL732478.1, on the reverse strand, counting down.
TTCGTTACCATTTTGCCTTTAGAATCAACATAGTAACGACCGCCATCTACCCATTCATTCTTGGCCATCTTACCATCTGATTTATAATAATAGTATCCTACCCATTTATTGCGAGGATAGCTGCCTTCTGATGGTAGATTA
>NZ_GL732477.1:0-833 GCF_000187645.1 Streptococcus sp. C300 | reverse complement strand
GTACTTAAGTTTAACAATACTGAGTTTTGTTGTGGCTCTTCTACTATTTCAAATATTAGATAATCAAATTAAGAAATATTCTAAGAGTTTAGGAATTTTACGTGCTATTGGCTATAATAAATTTCAACTATCTTTAGCTTTTTATTGTTATGAATATACCTATTATTATTGGTATTTGTGTTGGTTATTTAATTGGTTATTTGCAATCATTTACATTTATTGAAACATATCTAACTACTTTCAATTTTCGCAATATCACACCTTCGCTTGATCTATTTGCTAGTTTATTATTGTTGTTGAGTTTAAGTACCATTCTTAGTTGCTTTAATATATTTGTGGTTTATAGACTTATGTCGGTAGATGTTCTTGAGAGTATATATGAACGTGAAAAACTAAAATTAAATTACAAATTATTTGGAAAACTTAATAAAATTTGGGATAAGTTACCGTTTATTTGGAGAGTAAAAAATAATAATTTGTTAAAAAATATTCCTCGGACTTTTTCAGTTATATTTATGGGTTTCATCTCATTTTTCCTTTTAAACTTTGCGTTGTCACTTTCGAATATTGCAAGTAAACCTGTGCTACAGTATTCTAATTCTTTAAATTATAAGTATGAATATATTTATAAGAATACGCAACTAGATGATGGTGAAAATACTGAATCAGTTTCGTATATATCAAACTTGATGATCAATATAGGTGATGATTCTTGGGAAAACCACAGCGCTCAATTTGTAAATCAAAAATTTAATTCAATAAAAATCCTTGCTTCTAATCATGAAAGTATTTTTGAGAGCTTAACATCCGAGGATTCAATTATAATTTCAAAG
>NZ_GL732476.1:0-958 GCF_000187645.1 Streptococcus sp. C300 | reverse complement strand
GGAGTTTAGCTTAGTTGTAATTGAGAGGAAATCGAAATTACAATCGGCGGATGAGAGAAACGAAGTTTCTTACCGTTGGCTGAGCTAGACTCCGCCCTTTGGGAGTTTAGCTCAGCTGGGAGAGCATCTGCCTTACAAGCAGAGGGTCAGCGGTTCGATCCCGTTAACTCCCATAGGTCCCGTAGTGTAGCGGTTATCACGTCGCCCTGTCACGGCGAAGATCGCGGGTTCGATTCCCGTCGGGACCGTTTAAGATAACGGAAGTTATTTTAGACTCGTTAGCTCAGTTGGTAGAGCAATTGACTTTTAATCAATGGGTCACTGGTTCGAGCCCAGTACGGGTCATATTTGCGGGTTTGGCGGAATTGGCAGACGCACCAGATTTAGGATCTGGCGCTTAACGGCGTGGGGGTTCAAGTCCCTTAACCCGCATAATAGAAATCAGCCGGCTTAGCTCAGTTGGTAGAGCATCTGATTTGTAATCAGAGGGTCGCGTGTTCAAGTCATGTAGCCGGCATTTTTTTATATAGAATAAGAGGTCGATGCGAACGTAGTTCAGTGGTAGAACACCACCTTGCCAAGGTGGGGGTCGCGGGTTCGAATCCCGTCGTTCGCTTAGAGAGGCCGGGGTGGCGGAACTGGCAGACGCACAGGACTTAAAATCCTGCGATTGGTAACGATCGTACCGGTTCGATTCCGGTCCTCGGCATATAATGATGAGCACCCTTAGCTCAACTGGATAGAGTACCTGACTACGAATCAGGCGGTTAGAGGTTCGACTCCTCTAGGGTGCATTTTTTTATTTAACGCGGGAAGTAGCTCAGCTTGGTAGAGTACTTGGTTTGGGACCAAGGTGTCGCAGGTTCGAATCCTGTCTTCCCGATTGATTGCGAGGATACTTAAAGGTATCTTTTTCTATTTATTAAGGAGATTCTGAGAGTCTTCTTTTTTGTTTACG
>NZ_GL732475.1:0-1078 GCF_000187645.1 Streptococcus sp. C300 | reverse complement strand
GGTAGCATTTGCTTGCTTAACTGCCGCCAAATCTGCTTCATATTTCTTCACCGCTGCATCATAAGTCGATTTTGCAGTGGCGTTACGCTGCTTAATAGCTTCATTTTCAGCTTGGATAGCATTGTTTTTAGCTGTATTTTCTTCAACAGCCTTTTCATAGGCTGCTTTTGCATCAGAATTAGCCTTTTGAACACGTGCCAATTCTGTCTGATAAGCTGCTAATTTAGCTTGATAATCAGCATCATTATCCTCTTTAGCTTTCTTAATAGCTGCAAGGTCTGCTTCATACTGCTTCATCGCTGCTTCATAATTCGCTTTTGCAGTTTCATTACGCTGTTTAATAGCTTCATTTTCAGCTTTAAGCGCTTCGTTTTTAGCTGTGTTTTCTTTTACTGCTTTATCATAAGCCTCTTTAGCTTCAGCATTAGCTTTTTGTACTCGAGCTAATTCTGTCTGGTAAGCTGAAAGTTTATTTTGATAATCCTGTTGACTATCTTCATTTGCTTTTTTGACAGTTGCTAAATCTTTTTGATATTGTGCTAGCTTAGCCTCATATTCTGCTTTAGCTGTTGCATTAGCAGTGTTGATTTTTTCAACTTCTTCTTGATGACTTTTTAGATCTTTTTGGTACTTGTCATCCGCTGCTTTGTTTTCAGCATTGATTTTATCTGTTTCAGCCTGATGAGCTGCGACTTCTTTTTTATATGCTTCAGTTGTTGTCTTTACTTCTTCAGCCTGTTTAGCATAGTCGCTTTTAATCTCATCTTGCTTTTGAGCATTCTCTGTAGCAGTTGTGGCTGTTCCTTTGTCTTTTGTTTCATCTTGAACTACCTTAACTCCTGCAGATTTTGCATCAGCAACTGCTTTATCCAAATCAGCTGATGATACTTCTACTGGCAAAGCTGAGTCTTTAGAACCAGCCTTAGCTTGGCTTTCTTTGGCAACTTGACTCATTTCACCCTGAGCTTCAGGTAGATTTGTGGCTGGGTTCCCTGTAGTAGCTACCTCAACCGTACTTGTACTAGTTGTCTCTGTAACTTCATCAGCAAATACTGCTTTGTCTGCCAAAGCAATCAAA
>NZ_GL732474.1:0-1148 GCF_000187645.1 Streptococcus sp. C300 | reverse complement strand
TTTTTTGCTTCAGCAAGAAAGTTAGAACGTTCAGAATTAAGGATATTCAACACATTTTCATCCAAACTTTCTCTACTTAGATTACTTTGAACCAAAAAATCCTCTAACATATCGTCAATATTTTCTTCAGTAACAGTTGTAAATTCTAAACCATCCTCCCACTTAGAACCATCCAACATAATAATCTTATCTACAGTTTTATTGTACTTGTTTTCTAAACAAACCGATACCTCGTAAGCAATATTCGCTCCTCCTGAGTAGCCAATTAATATAATGGAAGTATCATTGTTATTAGCAATATACTCCGCAATATTCTCAATTAATTGGTTATCAGAATTTAAATGGAATATATGTGCTTTGTAAGCTAATTCAGTAAAGAGAGATTTATAAATTGGTAAATAGGCGACTTTTAACATCGCAGGTGGAAAAACATAGATATTGTCGTTTAAAGTATCATTAATAATATCAACATACTCATTTCCGTTGCTACTATTATAACTTAATATTTGGTTTATCAAGCTATTATCATTCTTAGGGTTACTACTAAGCAATTCAAGTTGTTTTATAGAATCAACCAACTTATTTTTAAAAGTATTAGCTAACCGTTTTAGTTTCCAATTAGAGAATATTTTTCTATCATAAATAAAGTTAGCTACCAAAGTCCCCCCATAAATAGAGATATTAAGAATCAAAGGATTTTGCATTTGAGTACTCTCAGCTACCTCCTCTCCTATATTTACTGGCAACAAATTAAAAGTACTATTTTCATAAGATTGTGATTCAAATTCTCCTAAGAAATTGAACATAATTGAACTAAATTTATCTTTACTTTTATTTTTTTCTTTTAAATATAATTCATAGCTCAGTCCACCATTAGGAACACTTTCCATTTTGTCATGAACATAGTCTATTTTACTCATAAAAGATTTATTAAAGGTTTTTAGGTTAAATAAAAGAGGATAGACGGTTGTAAACCAGCCCACAGTTCTAGAAATATTTAGATCCATGACTTCAGAAGAACGCCCATGCCCCTCCATATCAATTGATAATTGCTTCTCTCGCTTATATATTTTAGCATAGGATTCTAAGAAGCAAGATAATAGTAGATCATGTAGTCTAATTTCACTATTATTGTTTACTAGTTTTTG
>NZ_GL732473.1:1373-2038 GCF_000187645.1 Streptococcus sp. C300 | reverse complement strand
GGGGCGATCGTGAGGCAAAGAAAACCCGGCGCTGAGGCCGGGTTATTCTTGTTCTCTGGTCAAATTATATAGTTGGAAAACAAGGATGCATATATGAATGAACGATGCAGAGGCAATGCCGATGGCGATAGTGGGTATCATGTAGCCGCTTATGCTGGAAAGAAGCAATAACCCGCAGAAAAACAAAGCTCCAAGCTCAACAAAACTAAGGGCATAGACAATAACTACCGATGTCATATACCCATACTCTCTAATCTTGGCCAGTCGGCGCGTTCTGCTTCCGATTAGAAACGTCAAGGCAGCAATCAGGATTGCAATCATGGTTCCTGCATATGATGACAATGTCGCCCCAAGACCATCTCTATGAGCTGAAAAAGAAACACCAGGAATGTAGTGGCGGAAAAGGAGATAGCAAATGCTTACGATAACGTAAGGAATTATTACTATGTAAACACCAGGCATGATTCTGTTCCGCATAATTCCTCCTGATAATTAATCCTTAACTTTGCCCACCTGCCTTTTAAAACATTCCAGTATATCACTTTTCATTCTTGCGTAGCAATATGCCATCTCTTCAGCTATCTCAGCATTGGTGACCTTGTTCAGAGGCGCTGAGAGATGGCCTTTTTCTGATAGATAATGTTCTGTTAAAATATCTCCGGCCT
>NZ_GL732473.1:0-519 GCF_000187645.1 Streptococcus sp. C300 | reverse complement strand
CTAAGACCTTTAATATATCGCCAAATACAGGTAGCTTGGCTTCTACCTTCACCGTTGTTCGGCCGATGAAATGCATATGCATAACATCGTCTTTGGTGGTTCCCCTCATCAGTGGCTCTATCTGAACGCGCTCTCCACTGCTTAATGACATTCCTTTCCCGATTAAAAAATCTGTCAGATCGGATGTGGTCGGCCCGAAAACAGTTCTGGCAAAACCAATGGTGTCGCCTTCAACAAACAAAAAAGATGGGAATCCCAATGATTCGTCATCTGCGAGGCTGTTCTTAATATCTTCAACTGAAGCTTTAGAGCGATTTATCTTCTGAACCAGACTCTTGTCATTTGTTTTGGTAAAGAGAAAAGTTTTTCCATCGATTTTATGAATATACAAATAATTGGAGCCAACCTGCAGGTGATGATTATCAGCCAGCAGAGAATTAAGGAAAACAGACAGGTTTATTGAGCGCTTATCTTTCCCTTTATTTTTGCTGCGGTAAGTCGCATAAAAACCATTCTTCA
>NZ_GL732472.1:0-36484 GCF_000187645.1 Streptococcus sp. C300 | reverse complement strand
AAGAGCCCTGAGAGATGATCAGGTAGATAGGTTAGAAGTGGAAGTGTGGCGACACATGTAGCGGACTAATACTAATAGCTCGAGGACTTATCCAAAGTAACTGAGAATATGAAAGCGGACGGTTTTCTTGGTATTTGATAGATATTCAATTTTGAGTAGGTATTACTCAGAGTTAAGTGACGATAGCCTAGGAGATACACCTGTACCCATGCCGAACACAGCAGTTAAGCCCTAGAACGCCGGAAGTAGTTGGGGGTTGCCCCCTGTGAGATATGGAAGTCGCTTAGCTCGAGGGAGTTTAGCTTAGTTGTAATTGAGAGGAAATCGAAATTACAATCGGCGGATGAGAGAAACGAAGTTTCTTACCGTTGGCTGAGCTAGACTCCGCCCTTTGGGAGTTTAGCTCAGCTGGGAGAGCATCTGCCTTACAAGCAGAGGGTCAGCGGTTCGATCCCGTTAACTCCCATTTTAGCGGGTGTAGTTTAGTGGTAAAACTACAGCCTTCCAAGCTGTTGTCGCGAGTTCGATTCTCGTCACCCGCTTTGAACTTTGTTCAATTACCAAGTTTTTTAAACTTGGGCGCGTAGCTCAGGTGGTTAGAGCGCACGCCTGATAAGCGTGAGGTCGGTGGTTCGAGTCCACTCGTGCCCATTTATAAATATGGTCCGTTGGTCAAGGGGTTAAGACACCGCCTTTTCACGGCGGTAACACGGGTTCGAATCCCGTACGGACTATTTATTGGAGGATTACCCAAGTCCGGCTGAAGGGAACGGTCTTGAAAACCGTCAGGCGTGTAAAAGCGTGCGTGGGTTCGAATCCCACATCCTCCTTTTTATATTAACGCGGGATGGAGCAGCTCGGTAGCTCGTCGGGCTCATAACCCGAAGGTCGTAGGTTCAAATCCTGCTCCCGCAATTTGGCTCGGTAGCTCAGTTGGTAGAGCAATGGATTGAAGCTCCATGTGTCGGCGGTTCGATTCCGTCTCGCGCCATATTTTATTTATAACTTGGAAGGGTAGCGAAGAGGCTAAACGCGGCGGACTGTAAATCCGCTCCTTCGGGTTCGGGGGTTCGAATCCCTCCCCTTCCATTACTTTAGTTACGGGCATAGTTTAAAGGTAGAACTAAGGTCTCCAAAACCTTCAGTGTGGGTTCAATTCCTACTGCCCGTGTTAATATGATTATGGCGGGTGTGGTGAAGTGGTTAACACACCAGATTGTGGCTCTGGCATGCGTGGGTTCGATCCCCATCACTCGCCTATTTTATATTATTGGGGTATAGCCAAGCGGTAAGGCAAGGGACTTTGACTCCCTCATGCGTTGGTTCGAATCCAGCTACCCCAGTTACTATTTGCCGGCGTGGCGGAATTGGCAGACGCGCTGGACTCAAAATCCAGTGTCCGCAAGGACGTGCCGGTTCGACCCCGGCCGCCGGTATAGTAATAAAGACAAGGTTTTCGGACCTTGTTTTTTGATTTGGTGAAGATTTTGATATTTTTCTTTAAGTACAGATAACTGAGGAATGATCTTTTTCTTCTTATTCTAATCATTTTTAGTGTATTTTTGGTATAATATTACTTATTCACAATTTATTTTGATTATGAAAGAGTTTGGTGATTAATGTCTCGGTCTGTTGAATTACTAAAGAAACGTTACTTAAAGAATATAAAAGAAAATCCAGATTTATTTGTTGGGATTGAGTTAGAATATCCTATTGTAAATTTAGAGGGTAAAGCTACAGATGGTGAAGTTGTTAAGGATCTCTTTCGGTATTTACCATTAGTACTGGGCTTTACTATCGAAAAAGTGGATGATTTTGGGAATCCAATTCAGTTGCTTGATCCAGTCAGCCAAGATACGATCTTGTTTGAGGTTGCTTATACGACAATTGAGTTTGCATTCGGAAAGGCCGAATCTATCCGAGAGGTAGAAGAACGCTTTACCTTCTATATGGCTACGATTCAGAATAAGTTGGGGGGAGCTAATCATGCTATTGTTGGCTGCGGCATTCATCCCAACTGGGATAAAAATGAGAATTGTCCAGTGGCTTATCCCCGCTATCAGATGTTGATGGATTATCTGAATTTGAGTAGAAATGTAACTAAATCAGATTTACATCATTTCCCTGAGTATGGTGCCTTTATCTGTGGAAGTCAGGTTCAACTAGACGTTTCAAGGTCCAACTACCTGCGTGTTATCAATGTTTTTACTCAAATTGAAGCAGCTAAAGCTTATTTGTTTGCCAATTCTAAGTTTTCAGGGGCAGATTGGGATACCAAAATTTCGAGAGATATTTTTTGGGAAGAATCCATGCATGGTATCTATCCAGAGAATGTAGGTGTTAATACTAGACTATTTAAAGATGAGGATGATTTTTTTGACTATCTAAATCATTCTGCGATTTTTACTTCGGAGCGTGATGGGCAGACCTATTATTTTTATCCGATTCAGGCTAGGGACTATTTGGCTACACCTGAAATCCAAGCATTTACCCTTAATGGGGATGAGGTGTTAATTCATCCTCAGGAGGAAGATTTCCAAACTCATCGTAGTTACCAGTACCAAGACTTAACGACTCGAGGAACAGTTGAGTTTCGCAGTGTTTGTACTCAGCCGCTTGATAGGACCTTTGCTTCTGCTGCCTTTCATTTGGGCTTGTTGGTTCATTTAGACAAGCTTGAAGCTTACTTGCGAACTGCTTCATTTTTTACCACAGCTGGTCGTGATTATAAGCTTTTAAGACGACAATTTTCTAAAAAACAACTCACAGATGAAGAAGAAGCTGCGGTTCTCGAGTTTTCTAAAGATTTACTCACTCTAGCTGAGGAAGGACTGGATAAAAGAGATAAGCAAGAAATGGTTTATTTAGAGCCTTTGAAGAAAGAATTGGGATTATAATTTCTCTGATAAAGGGAGAATTTTCTGAAAAATCATGATATAATGGAAGAGACTATAGATAAAGGATAGAGATTATGACATTAGTTTATCAATCAACGCGTGATGCGAATAATAGAGCAACTGCCAGCCAAGCTATTTTGCAAGGCTTGGCGACGGACGGTGGTCTCTTTACCCCAGTTACTTATCCAAAGGTCGATTTGGACTTTGACAAATTAAAAGATGCTTCTTACCAAGAAGTAGCTAAGCTTGTCCTGTCAGCATTTTTGGATGACTTTACAGCAGAGGAGTTGGATTACTGTATCAACAATGCCTACGATAGTAAATTTGATACTCCGGCTATTGCTCCTTTGGTGAAACTAGATGGGCAATACAACTTGGAACTCTTCCATGGATCAACCATTGCCTTTAAGGATATGGCCTTGTCCATCTTACCGTACTTTATGACGACAGCTGCTAAGAAACATGGTTTGGAAAACAAGATTGTCATTTTGACAGCGACATCGGGTGATACTGGGAAAGCGGCTATGGCAGGGTTTGCGGATGTGCCTGGTACTGAGATTATCGTTTTTTATCCAAAGGATGGTGTCAGCAAGGTACAAGAGTTGCAAATGACCACTCAGACTGGAGACAATACCCATGTTGTAGCCATTGATGGAAACTTTGACGATGCGCAAACAAACGTGAAGCACATGTTTAACGATGTGGAACTTCGTGAAAAATTGGCTGCTAATAAATTACAGTTTTCGTCAGCTAACTCTATGAATATCGGTCGTTTGGTGCCACAGGTTGTTTATTATGTCTATGCCTACGCTCAGTTGGTTAAGACTGGTGAGATTGTAGCTGGTGAAAAAGTCAACTTCACAGTACCAACAGGAAACTTTGGAAATATCTTGGCTGCCTTTTATGCTAAACAAATCGGCCTACCTGTTGGCAAATTGATCTGTGCTTCAAATGACAACAATGTTTTAACTGACTTCTTTAAAACACGTGTTTATGACAAGAAACGTGAGTTTAAGGTCACAACTAGCCCATCCATGGATATCCTAGTGTCTTCAAACTTGGAGCGTTTGATTTTCCATCTTTTGGGAAATAATGCTGAAAAGACAGCTGAACTTATGAATGCCTTGAACACGCAAGGACAATATGAGTTGACTAATTTTGATTCTGCTATCTTGGACCTCTTTGCAGCAGAGTATGCGATTGAGGAAGAAACCACAGCAGAAATCAAGCGTGTTTATCAAACAGATGCCTACATCGAGGACCCACACACGGCGGTTGCCTCAGCTGTTTATAGAAAATACCAAGCGGCTACTGGCGATGTAACCAAGACAGTGATTGCTTCAACAGCTAGTCCCTACAAGTTCCCAGTGGTTGCAGTAGAAGCTGTAACAGGAAAATCAGGCTTGACAGACTTTGAAGCCTTGGCTCAATTACATGATATTTCAGGAGTGGCAGTGCCGCCTGCGGTTGACGGGCTTGAGACAGCTCCTGTTCGTCACAAGACAACAGTGGCAGCTACTGACATGCAAGCAGCGGTTGAGGCTTATCTAGGACTTTAAGACAGAGGAAGTAAACTCGGTTGGGAAACCAACTGAGTTTCTTTTCATCAGGAGGACAGATTGTTTAAGAAAAATAAAGACATTCTTAATATTGCCTTGCCAGCTATGGGTGAAAACTTTTTGCAGATGCTCATGGGAATGGTGGACAGTTATTTGGTCGCTCACTTGGGCTTAATCGCCATTTCAGGTGTTTCAGTAGCTGGCAATATTATCACGATTTACCAGGCGATTTTTATCGCTCTGGGAGCTGCTATTTCCAGCGTTATTTCAAAAAGTTTGGGGCAGAAAGATCAGTCCAAGTTGGCTTATCACGTGACAGAGGCTCTCAAGATAACCCTATTGCTGAGTGCACTTTTAGGCGCCTTATCGCTCTTTGCTGGGCAAGAGATGATAGGGCTCTTGGGAACTGAGCAGGCTGTGGCCGAGAGTGGTGGGCTCTACCTATCTTTGGTGGGTGGATCGATTGTTCTCTTGGGCTTGATGACGAGTCTAGGTGCCTTGATTCGTGCAACTCATAATCCGCGTCTCCCCCTCTATGTTAGTCTCTTGTCAAATGCCTTAAATATTCTTTTTTCAAGTCTAGCTATTTTTGTCCTTGATATGGGCATAGCAGGTGTTGCTTGGGGGACCATCTTGTCTCGCTTGGTTGGTTTTGTGATTTTGTGGTCGCAATTAAAGTTGCCCTTTGAGAAACCGACTTTTGGACTGGATAAAGACTTACAGACCTTGGCTTTGCCAGCGGCAGGAGAACGTCTCATGATGCGGGCTGGAGATGTAGTGATCATTGCCTTGGTCGTCTCTTTTGGAACGGAGGCAGTGGCGGGAAATGCAGTTGGAGAAGTCTTGACCCAGTTTAACTACATGCCTGCCTTTGGTGTCGCTACGGCAACGGTCATGCAGGTAGCTCGAGCAGTTGGAGAGGATAACTGGGAAAGAGTAGACGAGGTAAGCAAGCAAACCTTTTGGCTTTCCCTGCTTCTCATGTTGCCCTTAACTCTCAGTATCTATGCCTTGGGGACACCATTGACTCATCTCTATACGACTGATCCTGTAGCGGTTGAAGCGAGCGTTTTGGTGGCACTGTTTTCTCTACTAGGAACCCCCATGTCGACAGGGACCGTTATTTATACGGCAGTTTGGCAGGGCTTGGGAAATGCTCGCCTCCCCTTTTATGCGACAAGTATTGGGATGTGGTGTATCCGTATAGGGACAGCTTATCTGATGGGTATTGTTCTTGGTTGGGGCTTGCCTGGTATTTGGGCAGGGACTCTCTTGGATAATGGTTTTCGCTGGTTATTTCTACGTTACCGTTACCAGCGTTATATGAGCTTGAAAGGATAGGAAATGCAAAAAACAGCCTTTATTTGGGATTTAGACGGGACTTTATTGGACTCTTACGAAGCGATTTTGTCAGGGATTGAGGAGACATTTGCTCAGTTTTCTATTCCTTATGATAAGGAAAAAGTGAGAGAGTTTATCCTCAAGTTTTCTGTGCAGGATTTGCTGGAGCAAGTGGCAGAAGAGAGAAACCTGGATGCGGAAGTGCTCAACCAGGTGCGTGCCCAGAGTCTGGCTGAGAAAAATGCCCAGGTAATTTTGATGCCAGGTGCGCGTGAAGTGCTAGCTTGGGCAGACCAAGCAGGGATTCAGCAGTTTGTCTATACTCATAAGGGAGACAATGCGCTTACTATTTTAAGAGACTTGGGGTTAGAGTTCTATTTCAAAGAGATTTTAACCAGTCAGAGTGGCTTTGCGCGCAAGCCCAGTCCAGAAGCGGCGACCTATCTGCTAGACAAGTATCAGCTGGATCCTGAGAACACCTACTATATAGGAGACCGGACTTTGGATGTGGAATTTGCCCAGAATAGTGGCCTTCAAAGCATCAACTTTTTAGAGTCTTCTCATGAAGGGAATCACAGGATTCAAGAGTTAGCAGATATTCCTCATATTTCTGAGGATTGGGGACGAGAAGATTGTGTCAGTTTTGTGACAGAAACCTAACAAACTATTTCAAGTAATCGAGTTTGTTACAAGGAATAGACAGTTCTGTTAAATAGGCCCGAGAGGGCTTTTTTTCTGCTTTTTTTGTGTTATGATAGACAGGTACTCATTTGAAAGGAATATGAACGAATGAAGAAAAGAATTATTTTAGCCTCAACAGTAGCCTTATCTCTTGCTCCCGCATTAGGAGCTAAAGCTCAAGAAATCTCTTGGACAGCACGTAGCGTTGAGCAAATCCAAAATGATGTGACGAAAAACGAGAACAAAAACAGCTACACAGTTCAGTATGGTGATACCCTGAGCACGATTGCAGAAGCTTTGGGAGTAGATGTGACGGTTCTTGCTAATTTGAACAAAATCACCAATATGGACTTGATTTTCCCAGATACTGTCCTCACTACAACTGTCAATGAGGCAGAAGAGGTAACGGAAGTTGAAATCCAAACTCCTCAAGCAGATGCTAGTGAAGAAGTGACGACTGCGACAGCTGATTTGACGACAAATCAAGTGACAGTTGATGAACAAACAGTTCAAGTAGAAGACCTTTCTCAACCAATTGAGGAAGCTCCAACTGCAACAGAGACTGAAAAACCAGCAGAAGTAGCGCCAAGTTCAGAAGTTTCTGAGACAGCGACAGTTGCTGAAGAGACACCATCTACAGAAACATCTGTAGCTGAAGAAACAGCTGAAACGACTCCAGCGGAAGCACCAGTAGCAGAAACAACTAGTCCAGTTGAAGAAGCTCCACAAGCAGCGACTCCAGCTACCGAAGAAACGGCAGCAACAACTCCAGCAGAAGCCCCAGTAGCAGCTGCGTCGGCAACTGAAACGCCTGCTGATACAACAGGAACAAGTGCAGCAGAAGAAACAGCAGCATCAACAGCAACTTCTGACACTGCAACTTCGACTTATCAAGCAGAGCAAAGCCAAACTCCTTCAAGAACGTATTCAGCTCCAGCAGCTCCTGACTATGCAGGACTTGCTGTAGCTAAGTCTGAGAATGCTGGTCTTCAACCGCAAACAGCAGCCTTTAAGGAAGAAATCGCCAACTTGTTTGGCATCACATCCTTTAGTGGTTACCGTCCTGGAGACAGTGGCGACCATGGAAAAGGTTTAGCCATCGACTTTATGGTTCCAGTGAGTTCAGCACTCGGGGATCAAATTGCAGAATATGCAGTCCAAAATATGGCTAGCCGTGGTATCAACTACATTATCTGGAAACAACGTTTCTACGCTCCATATGATAGTAAATATGGACCAGCCTACACGTGGAATCCAATGCCGGATCGTGGTAGTGTGACCGAAAACCACTATGACCACGTTCACGTTTCAATGAACTAATCATTAAAATGGAAGTTGGGAACTGATTGAGTTCCCGCTTCTTTTTGTGTGTAAATTCTTCAGGATAAACAAGAAGATTATTCTGAAGCAAGGTGGGCCTGCTATTTTGACTCTGCTGAGTATGTTACTTTTGAAATAAGAAAACCAGCGTCCTGAACGACGCTGGTTTTTGTAGACTCTTATCCATTTCGACGTTTACGGGCTAGTAGGGCTCTGTAAAAGAAGATATGATTGTTCTGGATATAGGGAAGGAGTGAAAAGCTAGCAATTCCAAAAGTAATCCAATTGAGGAAGTACCAAGGGAGTAGTTGTAGATCGAGGACAAAGCGCTGGAATTTGTAACCTTTCATCAAGAAACGGCTGGTTTTCAGGATTTGACGGGGTTTAGCCTGTCCTAAATCCAGAGTGTCGCAGAGGAGGAATTCTACCTGCGAGTAGGCATAATGTTGCGGAACATAGAGGATGTTCCCTACAATCATCAAGATGAGACTCGCGAAAAAGTAGAGGCCAAAGGTCATAAGGAACTGCTCCGTTTCAAGGGATGAGAGGTCTAATTTTGGAAATTCAGGATGTAGGGCGACAAATCTCCGAGCCAAGAGATTGCTATAAAAGAGAAAATAAACGCCTACTAAGTTTGGAATGCTCCATAAAAAGAGGTAGAAACGTTTGAGCAGCAGAGTTAGGAAGGTTTGCGAGAAGCGCTCTTCAGCAAAGAGGGCTAGACTTGATTTTACTGAGAGGTCCGTATCAGGATCCTTGAGGAGTCGGAGTGTCGCAAAGGCAGCACCTGCTAGGAAAATCGTGCTCACAAAAGAAACTACTAACGGGAAGAGATAGGCTTGGAGTACTTGTGCCAACATGCTGAAAAAGGATTGCTCTAAAACACTTTCTTGGAGACGAGCCAAGGGGTTGAGAAAACCTGATAAGATGACCAGCATGCTAGGTAAGAGATAGACGAGAAAGAGGTGGGGATTTTCAGCCTGAAATTGCCTCGTCTGCAGACGAATGGTTTTTAAATCAATTTTTGGGTATTTCATTCTCTCATTATACCATAGTTCGTGACAGTTCCTAGTTTTTTTGATAAAATCATACAGTATGCCTTTGGGCACAAAGTATGAACTGGGACTGTCTTTCCCAGCTTCGGAGGTAGAAAATGTCAGATTCACCAATCAAATACCGTTTGATTAAGAAAGAAAAACATACAGGAGCTCGTCTGGGAGAAATCATCACTCCGCACGGTACCTTTCCAACGCCTATGTTTATGCCAGTTGGGACCCAAGCTACTGTCAAGACCCAGTCACCAGAGGAGTTGAAGGAGATGGGATCAGGGATTATCCTCTCTAATACCTATCATCTGTGGCTTCGTCCAGGAGATGAACTCATCGCACGCGCAGGTGGTCTCCACAAATTTATGAACTGGGATCAACCAATTTTGACAGATAGTGGTGGTTTCCAGGTTTATTCCCTAGCTGATAGCCGAAATATCACCGAAGAAGGCGTAACCTTTAAAAACCATCTCAATGGTTCCAAGATGTTCCTATCGCCAGAAAAGGCCATCTCTATTCAGAACAATCTAGGCTCAGACATCATGATGTCCTTTGACGAATGTCCTCAATTTTATCAACCTTATGACTACGTTAAGAAATCAATCGAGCGTACTAGCCGTTGGGCTGAGCGCGGGTTGAAGGCTCACCGTCGCCCACATGATCAAGGTTTGTTTGGAATTGTGCAGGGGGCAGGATTTGAAGACCTTCGCCGTCAGTCAGCTCACGACCTTGTTAGCATGGACTTCCCTGGCTACTCTATCGGTGGTTTGGCTGTGGGAGAAACCCACGAAGAGATGAATGCCGTCTTGGATTTCACAACTCAACTGCTACCTGAAAACAAACCTCGCTATTTGATGGGTGTCGGAGCGCCAGATAGCTTGATTGATGGAGTTATTCGTGGCGTGGATATGTTTGACTGTGTCTTACCGACTCGTATCGCTCGTAACGGAACTTGTATGACCAGTCAAGGTCGTTTGGTTGTCAAAAATGCCCAATTCGCTGAAGACTTTACGCCACTGGATCCTGAGTGTGATTGCTATACATGTAAGAACTACACACGCGCCTACCTTCGTCATTTGCTCAAGGCTGATGAAACCTTCGGTATCCGCTTGACTAGTTACCACAATCTCTACTTCTTGCTTAACCTGATGAAGCAGGTCCGTCAAGCCATCATGGATGATAATCTCTTGGAATTCCGCGAGTATTTTGTAGAAAAATATGGCTACAACAAGTCAGGGCGAAATTTCTAAAGTGTAAAAATAGAATGCCAAAATCCTAAGTTTTCTCTTAGGATTTTTCCTATTTTTTTGATAGAATAGGGAGTATAATGGAATGGAAATTAGGTGGTGTTTTGCTTCCTAATTTAATGGAGAATAGACTCGTATGCGTATTAAATGGTTTTCCTTGATTAGGATTACAGGTTTACTTTTGGTGCTTTTGTACCACTTCTTTCAAACGATCTTTCCTGGAGGCTTCTTTGGGGTAGATGTCTTTTTCACTTTTTCAGGATTTTTGATCACCTCCCTCCTTTTAGAAGAATTTGGAAAGGCACGCCAGATTGATTTGCTGGGATTTTTTAAGAGACGGTTTTACCGCATCGTGCCACCTGTGGTGCTGATGGTTTTGGTGACCATGCCTTTTACTTTTTTGGTTCGTCAAGACTATGTTGCTGGAATTGGTGGCCAGATAGCTGGAGTTCTCGGTTTTATGACCAACTTTTACGAAATGTTAACAGGGGGCAGTTATGAATCCCAGTTCATTCCGCATCTCTTTGTTCACAACTGGAGCCTAGCTGTTGAGGTTCACTACTATATCCTTTGGGGCTTAGCGGTTTGGTTCTTATCGAAACGTTCAAAATCTAGTAGTCAATTGAGAGGGATGGTCTTTCTCCTTTCTGCTGGAGCTTTTATCATTAGCTTTTTCTCCATGTTTATTGGTAGTCTAATGGCGAGTTCCTATTCATCTGTCTACTTTTCAAGTTTGACCCATGTCTATCCTTTCTTTTTAGGAAGCATTTTGGCGACAGTTGTGGGGGTTCGTCAGACGAGCGATTTAGTCAAGCAATTTGACCGGATGTGGGACCTTCGTCAAAATCTACTGGTGTTTATTGCGGGGCTTTTGGTGTTAGTGCTCTTGACTTTCTTTGTCAAGTTCACCTACCTGTTTGCGTACTTATTTGGCTTCTTGCTAGCAAGTTTAGCGGCAGTGACCATGATTTTTGCTGCGCGTGTCTTGCATGAGAAAACGCCTGAGATACAAGAACCTCGGATCATTACATTTTTAGCGGATACCAGCTACGCGGTTTATCTCTTCCACTGGCCTTTTTATATTATCTTTTCTCAGTTGATGAGTAATCTGCCTGCTGTTATTCTGACGATCATCTTTTCTTATTTCTTTGCTATCCTATCCTTCTATATTATTGAGCCATTGATTGCTAGTAAATCCAATCCTTTAATACGGAAGATTAGTCGATTGCCTCATATTAAACCAATTAGTGCTGGTGCTGCTGGCATTCTTACCTTGATTACCTTGATTATCATAGCTGTGGCTCCTCAAGTTGGAGCTTTTGAGACAGACTTGATGGTCAATGGTTTCAAACAAGCCCAGACCAATATAGGACAAACAAAGATTCTTGCTGAACAAGCTGAACTGAGTCGTCTAGGAATTTCTGAGGGAACAAGCCTAATAGGTGATTCGGTAGCCTTGCGTGCCAATACAGCTTTACAAGAGGCACTTCCTGAAGCGAATATCAATGCCCAGGTTAGTCGAACGACCAAGCAAGCCAATGACATCATGCTCAATAACAGTCAGAACAAGGCACTGCTAAAAACAGTCGTCATTGCAACGGGAGTCAACAATCCTGAAGGTTATAAGAATGATTTGGACAGCATCGTGAACAATCTACCGAAAGGACACCATCTGATACTGGTGACACCTTATGAGGGAGACAAGAGCAAGGACACTTACACATCAGTGGAGCAGTATGCGGCTTATGCACGGGAATTAGCTGAAAAGAATCCTTACGTGAGCATCGCTGACTGGAATAAGGTTGCTAAGGAGCACCCTGAAATCTGGGCTGGAACCGACCAAGTCCACTTTGGGAATGATAGCAACATGATTGAAGAAGGTGCTAAACTTTACGCAGAGACGATTGCAGCTGCTGTTAAGGCTGCTCAAGAACTACCTGTAAAATCAAAATAAGATCAAAGAGTTGGAGAAATCCAGCTCTTTTAAAATATCTCTAGAAAATAGGTCTATACCATTTACAAATGAAAAAGAAAGGTTTATAATGTAATTGACATAATAAATTCTAGAATCAATCTATCAAGGAGGTTATCATTATGCCTAATTATATTAAAGCGGATCAGTTTTTCTACCCACACGGAGTTCGTCGTGGCGGTTACTTGGAACTTGTGGATGGCAAGTTTGGCAAACATGTAGAACAGATTCCTGAAGGAGCTGAGGTGATTGACTATACAGGTTATAGCATTGCCCCAGGACTTGTGGATACCCATATTCATGGATTTGGTGGTGTCGATGTCATGGACAATAACATCGAAGGGACCCTTCATACCATGAGTGAAGGTCTACTTAGCACGGGTGTTACCAGCTTCTTGCCAACGACGTTGACTTCCTCTTACGAGCAGTTGCTTGCGGTAACTGAAAATATCGGTGCTCGTTACCAGGAAGCAAGTGGAGCCAAGATTCGTGGAATCTATTTTGAAGGGCCTTATTTCACAGAGAAATACAAGGGAGCTCAAAACCCTGCCTATATGAAAGACCCCCGTATGGATGAGTTTCGTGCTTGGCAAAAAGCAGCCAATGGCTTGCTCAATAAAATCGCCCTTGCGCCAGAACGCGAAGGTGTAGAAGACTTTGTTCGTACGATTACGGGCGAAGGAGTGACTGTTGCTCTGGGACATTCCAATGCGACTTTTGATGAAGCTAAAAAAGCAGTAGATGCTGGAGCGAGTGTTTGGGTACATGCCTACAACGGAATGCGTGGGTTGACTCACCGTGAGCTCGGTATGGTGGGAGCCATGTATGAATTGCCACATACCTATGCAGAGTTGATCTGTGACGGTCACCACGTAGATCCAAAGGCCTGTGACATTTTGCTCAAGCAAAAGGGAACTGAAAATATCGCCCTTATCACGGACTGTATGACAGCTGGTGGTTTGGACGACGGTGACTACATGTTGGGAGAATTCCCAGTAGTAGTTGCTAATGGAACTGCTCGCCTCAAATCGACAGGCAATTTGGCAGGTTCTATCCTTAAACTCAAAGATGGTTTGAAGAATGTGGTCGAATGGGGCATTGCGAATCCGCATGAAGCAGTCATGATGGCCAGCCTCAACCCAGCAAAATCTGTTCACATCGATGATGTCTGTGGTCAAATCCGTGAAGGTTACGACGCCGACTTTATCGTATTAGATAAAGATTTGGAATTGGTAGCAACCTACCTAGATGGTGTGAAACGTTATCAAGCCTAAAAAGATAAAAATAGGGGTCAATAAAGGACTCCTATTTTTATGATAGGCTGAAAAGCTATTTAAAGAAGTCTTCCTAAAGGGAAAGGCAAGCAAAATCCTTTTCTTGTAATAAAAAATTAGATATAATATACGATACAAAGGAAGTAGTAAGAATGTATCGTGTTATAGAAATGTATGGGGATTTTGAACCGTGGTGGTTCATAGAAGGTTGGGAAGAAGATGTCATCATGAGTCAATCTTTTGACAAGTATTATGATGCTCTAAAATATTATAAATCATGCTGGTTTGAGCTGGAAAAGAAGAATCCTCTTTATAAGAGTCGGAGTGATTTGATGACTATCTTTTGGGATCCTGCCGACCAACGCTGGTGTGATGAGTGTGATGAGTATTTGCAACAGTACCATTCTTTGGCACTTTTACAGGATGAGCAAGTCATCCCCGATGAAAAGCTACGTCCAGGCTACGAAAAACAAACGGGTCAAGAAAAACACCGTTCTTGCCGTATGAAATGGAGATAAAAAGTAACTTTTTAAGTTGCTTTTTTTATTTTTTTGCGAATAGTTAGATAAGGAGGGCGGTATGGTACAAGAAATTGCACAGAAAATTATTGCTACTGCGAAAGCAAAGAAGGCTCAGGATATCTATTTCATTCCCAAGGAAAAGTCCTACGAGCTTCACATGCGGGTTGGAGACGAACGGTGTCTAGTTGACTCCTATGAGTTTGATGTTTTAGCTGCTGTGATTAGTCATTTTAAGTTTGTAGCGGGTATGAACGTAGGGGAGAAGAGACGTAGTCAGCTGGGATCTTGCGACTATCAGCATGGGGAGAAGGTGTCTTCTCTGCGTTTATCTACCGTAGGAGATTATCGGGGACATGAGAGTTTGGTTATTCGTTTGTTGCACGATGAGGAGCGGGAACTGCATTTCTGGTTTCAGGATGTGAATGAACTGGGTGAGCAGTACCGGCAACGGGGCCTCTACCTTTTTGCGGGTCCAGTCGGAAGTGGCAAGACGACCTTGATGCACGAATTGGCCAAGTCACTTTTTAAGGGGCAACAGGTTATGTCCATCGAAGATCCTGTCGAAATCAAGCAGGAAGACATGCTCCAGTTGCAGTTGAATGAAGCGATTGGCTTGACCTATGAAAATCTGATCAAACTGTCTCTCCGGCATCGTCCGGACCTCTTGATTATCGGTGAAATTCGGGATAGTGAGACGGCGCGTGCGGTTGTCAGAGCCAGTTTGACAGGGGCGACAGTCTTTTCAACCATTCATGCCAAGAGTATCCGAGGTGTTTATGAACGCCTTCTGGAGTTGGGTGTGACGGAGGAGGAATTAGCAGTTGTTCTGCAAGGAGTCTGCTACCAGAGATTAATTGGGGGAGGAGGAATCGTTGACTTTGCAAACAAAGACTTTCAAGAACACCAGCCAACCAGCTGGAATGCGCAGATTGACCAGCTTCTTAAAGATGGACATATCACAAGTCTTCAGGCTGAAACGGAAAAAATTAGCTACAGCTAAGCAGAAGAAAATCATCACCCTGTTTAACAACCTCTTTTCCAGTGGCTTTCATTTGGTGGAAATTATTTCTTTTTTGGGCAGAAGTGCCCTGCTGGAAAAGGACTATGTGGCCCAGATGCACCAAGGTTTGTCTCAGGGGAAATCCTTTTCAGAAATGATGGAAAGTTTGGGTTTTTCAAGTGCCATTGTGACCCAATTATCTCTAGCTGAAGTGCATGGAAATCTTCACCTGAGTCTGGGGAAGATAGAAGAATATCTGGATAATTTGTCCAAGGTCAAGAAGAAGTTAATCGAAGTAGCGACCTATCCTTTGATTTTGCTGGGATTTCTCCTGCTAATCATGCTGGGGTTGAGAAACTATCTACTTCCCCAACTGGACAGTAGCAATATCGCCACTCAAATCATCGGTAATCTGCCACAAATATTTCTGGGACTAGTGCTGGTTTGCTCTCTATCTTTACTTTTAGCCCTCACTTTCTACAAGAGAAGTTCCAAGATGCGGGTCTTCTCGATGTTGGCACGCCTGCCCTTTCTGGGAATCTTTGTTCAGACCTATCTGACGGCCTATTACGCGCGTGAATGGGGCAATATGATTTCACAGGGGATGGAGCTGACGCAGATTTTTCAGATCATGCAGGAACAGGGTTCTCAGCTCTTTAAAGAAATCGGTCAAGAACTGGCTCAAGCCCTGCAAAATGGTCGCGAATTTTCTCAAACCATAGCAACCTATCCTTACTTTAAAAAGGAGTTGAGTCTCATCATCGAGTATGGGGAAGTCAAGTCCAAGCTGGGGAGTGAGTTGGAAATCTATGCTGAGAAGACTTGGGAAGCCTTTTTTACCCGAGTTAATCGTACCATGAATCTGGTACAGCCACTGGTTTTTATCTTTGTGGCCCTGATTATCGTTTTACTTTATGCGGCAATGCTTATGCCCATGTATCAAAATATGGAGGTAAATTTTTAAAATGAAAAAACTCATGACAAATTTAAAAAAAGCCAAGGTTAAAGCTTTCACTTTGGTAGAAATGTTAGTGGTTTTGCTTATCATCAGTGTTCTTCTCTTGCTCTTTGTGCCCAATTTGACCAAGCAAAAGGATGCCGTAGATGACAAAGGAAAAGCTGCTGTTGTCAAGGTCGTAGAAAGCCAGGCAGAGCTCTATAGTCTGGACAAGAATGAAGATGCTAGCCTTAGCAAATTACAAGCGGACGGTCGTATCACGGCTGAGCAAGCTAAAGCTTACAAAGACTACCATGCAAAACAAAAAACCAGTCAAACTGTTGCAGATTAAGGCCTTTACCATGCTTGAAAGTCTCTTGGTTTTGGGACTTGTGAGTATCCTTGCTTTGGGATTGTCCGGTTCTGTTCAGTCCAGTTTTGCGGCGGTGGAGGAGCAGATTTTCTTTATGGAGTTTGAAGAACTCTATCGTGAAACTCAAAAACGCAGTGTAGCTAGTCAGCAAAAGACCAGTCTAAACTTAGATGGGCAAACGATCAGTAACGACAGTCAAAACTTGACCGTTCCTAAAGGGATTCAGGCACCATCTGGACAAAGCATTATATTTGACCGAGCTGGGGGCAATTCGTCCCTGGCTAAGGTTGAATTTCAGACTAGCAAAGGAGCGATTCGCTATCAATTATATCTAGGAAATGGAAAAATTAAACGCATTAAGGAAACTAAAAATTAAGGCAGTGATTTTACTGGAAGCGGTGGTTGCTCTAGCCGTTTTTGCCAGTATTGCGACCCTTCTTTTGGGACAAATTCAGAAAAATAGACAAGAAGAGGCAGAAATCTTGCAAAAGGAAGAAGTCTTGCGTGTGGCGAAGATGGCTCTGCAGACAGGTCAAAATCAGGTAAACATAAACGGAGTGGAGATTCAGGTGTTTTCTAGTGAAAAAGGAGTGGAGGTCTATCATGGTTCAGAGAAGTTACTCGACCTTAAAGAGCAGTAAGGTAAGAGCGTTCACTCTTTTAGAATCTCTGATTGCCCTTATCGTCATTAGCGGAGGCTTGCTCCTCTTCCAGGCTATGAGTCAGCTCCTCATTTCAGAAGTTCGTTACCAGAAGCAAAGCGAGCAAAAGGAGTGGCTCTTGTTTGTGGATCAACTGGAGGTAGAGTTAGAGCGTTCGCAGTTTGAAAAGGTAGAAGGCAATCGCCTCTACATGAAACAGGATGGTAAGGATATCTCTATAGGGAAATCTAAATCGGATGATTTTCGGAAGACCGATAGCAGTGGACGGGGCTACCAACCTATGGTTTATGGACTTAAATCAGCTCAAATTACAGAGGGAAATCAACTGGTTCGCTTCCGTTTCCAGTTTCAAAAAGGCTTAGAAAGGGAGTTCATCTATCGTGTGGAAAAAGCAAAAAGTTAAGGCAGGCGTTCTCTTATATGCAGTCACCATGGCAGCTATTTTTAGCCTTTTGTTGCAGTTTTATTTGAACCGGCAAGTCGCCCATCACAAAGACTATACCCTAAACAAAGAGAAGTTGGCAGCTTTTGCCATGGCCAAGCGAAGTAAGGATAAGGCTGAGCAAGAAAGTGGGGAACAAGTTTTTAACTTAGGAAAAGTCAGGTATCACAATACGAAAACAGGTTTTGCAACAAGTGTTCGTATGAATAAGGGCAACTATGAATTTCTCTTTCCTACGATGAAAACCCAAGAAAAGAAAACAGCTAAAAAGGAAGAGGTAGCGACTGATTCAAGCAATCAAGCAGAGAAGAAAAAATCAGAAGAGAAGTCTGAAAAGAAAGACAATTCCTAGTCAATTCAACTACTTTGTGCTAAACTAAAAGCATGAAACATGATTTTAATCACAAAGCAGAAACCTTTGATTCGCCCAAAAATATCTTTCTTGCAAATTTGGTGTGTCAAGTAGTTGAAAAACAGATTGCTCTTCTATCAGACAAGGAAATACTGGATTTTGGTGGTGGAACGGGTCTATTAGCCTTGCCCCTAGCCAAGCAGGCCAAGTCGGTTACCCTTGTAGATATCTCGGAGAAAATGCTAGAGCAAGCCCGTTTGAAAGCAGAGCAACAAGACATCAAGAATATCCAGTTTTTGGAGCAGGATTTACTGGCAAATCCCTTGGAACAGCAATTTGACCTAATTGTAGTCAGTCGGGTTCTTCATCATATGCCTGATCTAGATGCGACTCTTGCCATGTTTCACCATCACCTTAGGGAGAATGGACAAGTTCTCATCGCTGATTTTGTCAAGACAGATACCAACCATCATGGTTTTGATTTAGCTGAACTGGAAAACAAGCTAGCCCAGTTTGGTTTTTCGAGCATTGACAGTCAGATCCTTTACAGTGCCGAAGGTCTTTTCCTAGGAAATTACGCAGAGCTCTTTTTAACAGTAGCCCAAAAATCACTCGCCTAGTAAGGGAGTGATTTTTCTATAGGAATGGAAAAAAGGAGGGAAATTTGATAAGATAGAAATATGGATTTTGAAAAAATTGAACAAGCTTATACGTATTTACTAGAGAATGTCCAAGTCATCCAAAGTGATTTGGCGACCAACTTTTATGACGCCTTGGTAGAGCAAAATAGTATCTATCTAGATGGCGAGACCAATCTAGAGCAGGTCAAGGAGAACAATCAAGCCCTTAAACGCCTAGCGCTTCGCAAGGAAGAGTGGCTCAAGACCTACCAGTTTCTCTTGATGAAGGCAGGACAAACGGAACCTTTACAGGCCAATCACCAGTTTACACCGGATGTCATTTCCCTCCTCTTGGTACTTGTTGTAGAAGAGTTGCTTCATAAAGAGGAAATTAGCATCCTCGAAATAGGCTCTGGTATGGGCATTTTGGGGGCTACTTTCTTGACTTCTCTCTCTAAAAAAGTGGATTACTTGGGAGTCGAAGTGGATGATTTGCTAATTGATCTGGCGGCTAGTATGGCAGATGTGATCGGTTTGCAGGCAGGATTTGTCCAAGGAGATGCCGTTCGTCCGCAAATGCTTAAAGAAAGCGACGTGGTCATCAGCGACTTGCCTGTAGGCTATTACCCAGACGATGCCATCGCTTCTCGCTATCAAGTGGCTTCTAGTCAAGAGCATACCTATGCTCACCATTTGCTGATGGAGCAAGGTCTCAAGTACCTTAAGTCAGATGGCTATGCTATTTTTCTAGCTCCGAGTGATTTATTGACCAGTCCTCAAAGTGACTTATTAAAAGGGTGGCTCAAAGACGAAGTGAGTCTGGCTGCTATCATCGCTCTGCCAGAGGATATTTTCTCAACTGCAAGCCAAGCTAAAAGTATTTTTGTCTTACAGAAGAAAGGAGATAAAGAACTAGAACCCTTTGTCTATCCTCTTACTAGCTTGCAAGATCAGTCAATTTTGTTGAACTTTAAAGAAAATTTTCAAAATTGGAGCAAAGGTACTGAAATATAAAAGAGATTTTGTTATAATAGATGAAAACGCTTAAAAAAGAGGTATCATCTTATGACAAAAACAATTGCAATCAATGCAGGAAGCTCAAGCTTGAAATGGCAACTTTATCAAATGCCTGAAGAGAAAGTTTTGGCTAAAGGCTTGATTGAACGTATTGGATTGAAAGATTCCATTTCAACAGTAAAATTTGACGGTCGTTCGGAGCAACAAATTCTTGATATTGAAGATCACACGCAAGCCGTTAAAATTTTATTGGATGATTTGATTCGTTTTGACATCATCAAAGGGTACGATGAAATTACAGGTGTCGGCCACCGCGTCGTTGCAGGTGGTGAATATTTCAAGGAATCAACAGTTGTTGAGGGAGACGTGTTAGAAAAAGTTGAGGAATTGGGACTATTGGCTCCTCTTCACAATCCAGCTAACGCAGCTGGAATTCGCGCATTTAAGGAATTGCTTCCAGATATTACCAGTGTTGTCGTATTTGATACCTCATTCCACACAAGCATGCCAGAGAAGGCTTATCGCTACCCTCTACCAACTAAATACTACACAGATAACAAGGTTCGTAAATATGGTGCCCACGGGACAAGCCACCAGTTTGTCGCAGGAGAAGCAGCGAAACTTTTGGGCCGTCCTCTAGAAGACTTCAAATTGATTACCTGCCATATTGGTAACGGGGCTTCTATCACAGCTGTTAAGGGTGGGAAGTCTGTGGATACTTCTATGGGATTCACACCACTTGGAGGTGTGATGATGGGAACTCGTACAGGAGATATTGACCCTGCTATCATCCCTTATCTCATGCAATATACAGAGGATTTCAATACCCCTGAAGATATTAGTCGCGTTCTCAATCGTGAATCAGGGCTCATGGGAGTTTCTGGCCAGTCAAGCGATATGCGTGATGTGATTGCTGCCATGGAAGCAGGAGACCATGATGCAACTTTGGCTTATGAAATGTATGTTGATCGTATCCAAAAACATATCGGCCAATATCTTGCAGTCCTAAATGGAGCAGATGCGATTATCTTCACAGCAGGTATCGGTGAAAATGCTGCAAACGTACGTGAAGATGTCATCTCAGGTATCTCTTGGTTTGGTTGTGATGTGGATCCAGAAAAGAACGTCTTTGGTGTAACGGGAGATATCTCAACTGATGCGGCGAAAATCCGTGTCTTGGTTATTCCAACAGATGAAGAATTGGTGATTGCACGCGATGTTGAGCGCTTGAAAAAATAAGTAAATACACGTAAAATTTGATTGTAAAAAGAAGTTGGGAAAGAGATTTTCCAGCTTTTTTTATGTAGAAAATGTCTAAAACCTTGCTGTTATTGGCTTTTTCAAAAAATATGGTATAATAGTAGTAATTTAATAGATGGAGTTGAGTTTTGAAGAAAAGCTTTCGTGTAAAAAGAGAGAAAGATTTTAAGGCGATTTTCAAGGACGGAACAAGTTTTGCCAATCGAAAATTTGTTGTCTACCAATTGGAAAACCAGCAAAACCATTTTCGAGTAGGACTGTCCGTCAGCAAAAAGCTGGGGAATGCAGTTACCAGAAATCAAATCAAGAGACGAATCCGGCACATTCTACAAAGTGTAAAAGGGAGTTTAGTAGAGCATGTTGATTTTGTCGTGATTGCCCGAAAAGGGGTGGAAACCTTGGAATATGCAGAGATGGAGAAAAACCTACTCCACGTATTAAAGTTATCAAAGATTTACCAGGAAGGAAATGGGAGTGAAAAAGAAACTACAGTTGACTAGTTTGTTGGGCCTGTCCTTGTTTATCATGACAGCCTGTGCAACAAATGGTACAGCTAGCGATATAACAGCAGATTCGACAGACTTTTGGAGCAAATTCGTCTATTTTTTTGCTGAAATTATCCGCTTTTTGTCCTTTGATATTAGTATCGGAGTGGGGATTATTCTCTTCACGATTTTGATCCGGACGATTTTATTGCCGGTCTTTCAGACACAGATGGTTGCCTCTAGAAAAATGCAAGAGGCTCAACCGCGCATCAAGGCTTTGCGAGAGCAATACCCAGGTCGTGATATGGAAAGTAGAACCAAGCTAGACCAGGAGATGCGTAAGGTTTATAAAGAGTTAGGAATCAAACATTCATCCTCTCTCTGGCCAATTTTAATACAAATGCCGGTTCTCTTGGCGCTCTTTCAAGCCTTGAGTCGAGTAGATTTTTTGAAAACAGGTCACTTTTTATGGATTAATTTGGGAGGAGTAGATACAAGTTTTGTCCTTCCGATTTTGGCGGCAGTCTTTACCTTCTTGAGTAGCTGGTTATCGAATAAAGCTTTGTCCGAAAAAAGTGGAGCTACGACAGGGATGATGTATGGTATGCCTGTATTGATCTTTGTTTTTGCCATCTCCGCCCCAAGTGGTGTAGCCTTGTACTGGGCCGTATCCAATGCTTACCAAGTTCTGCAAACCTATTTCTTGAACAATCCTTTCAAGATTATTGCTGAAAGAGAAGCAGTGGCGCAAGCAGAAAAAGATTTAGAAGGCAAGAAGAGAAGAGCTTTGAAAAAAGCACAGAAAAAGAAAAAATAAGGAGGAATCTGGTAATGGTATTATTTACAGGTTCAACGGTTGAAGAAGCAATCCAAAAAGGATTGAAAGAATTAGACATTCCAAGAATGAAGGCCCACATCAAGGTCGTTTCAAAAGAGAAAAAAGGATTCTTAGGCTTGTTTGGTAAGAAGCCAGCTCAAGTTGATATCGAAGCCATTAGTGAAACGACAGTGATCAAAGCCAATCAGCAGGCCATTAAAGGGGTTCCAAAAGAAGTCAATGAAAAAAATGAACCCGTGAAAACAGTAAGTGAAGCAACTGTTGATTTGGGACATGTAGTTGAAGCGATTAAGAAGATTGAAGAAGAAGGTCAAGGTGTTTCTGAAGAGGTCAAGGCTGAAATTCTGAAAAATGAAAAGCACGCCAGCACGATTTTGGAAGAAACAGGCCATATTTCAATTTTAAATGAATTGGAACCAGAGGATACTACCGAGGAAGTGGAATCTGCTCCAGAAAAAGAAACTGAAACGCAGGAAGCAACAAGCCAATCTTTGGAAGATTTAGGCTTGAAAGTAGAACCAAGTTATGACATCGAACAAGTGGCAACTGAGGTAGCTAGCTACGTTCAAACCATTGTAGATGATATGGATGTTGAAGGGACGATTTCAAGCGACTACAATCGCCGCACTATCAATCTTCAAATTGACACTAATGAACCAGGTCGTATTATCGGCTACCACGGAAAAGTCTTGAAAGCTCTTCAACTGTTAGCGCAAAATTACCTTTATAATCGCTATTCAAGAACCTTCTATATCACGATCAATGTCAATGATTACGTTGAACACCGTGCAGAAGTCTTGCAAACCTACGCTCAAAAATTGGCGACTCGCGTTTTAGAAGAAGGACGTAGCCAACAAACAGACCCAATGTCAAATAGCGAACGCAAGATTATCCATCGCATTATTTCACGCATGGATGGTGTGACGAGTTACTCTGAAGGTGACGAGCCAAATCGCTATGTTGTCGTAGACGCAGAATAAGCAAAGCAAAATCAGGTTCATCCTGATTTTTTGCTAGGAAAGGAAAGATTCAGATATGCTGAAAGCAGTTAGAGAATACCTATCATTTGAAGGGGTCCAGTACCGTAATCCTGATAAAGCTGGCGATGAAAGAGAAAAGATGTTGGACTTGCGGCAAAAAGGTCAAGAGGCTCGGAAGTCTTTTACAGAATTGGCCAAAACCTTTCAAGCTAGTCATCCAGAATGGCAACTTCAACAGACTAGTCAGTGGATGAACCAAGCGCAACGCTTGCGACCGCATTTCTGGGTCTATCTACAGAGAGACGGACAAGTGACAGAACCTATGATGGCTCTTCGTTTGTATGGAACACCTGCTGACTTTGGGATTTCTTTGGAAGTTAGTTTCATCGAGCGTAAGAAAGACGCGCAGACCTTAGACAAGCAAGCCAAGGTTTTAGAACTTCCAGTGGTAGAAGGGATTTATTATCTAGTCTACTCAAATGGGGAAACTCATAAGGTGGAGGCTACTGAGGAGAATCGTCGTACTTTACGCGAGAAGGTGAGAAGTCAGGAAGTCCGTAAAGTTTTGGTTAAGGCAGATGTTTCCTTCATTGCAAATCAGTCAGTAGAAGCGATATTGGAGAAGCTAGAAGAGGCTTATGCGCGCTTGCTTCCGTACTATGAAGTGACGAGGGAATAGCAAATCAAATGTGTTAGATGAACGCAAATTGTTTTATTGCTATTCTATGCATTTTTTCATATAATAGTAAAATAGGATGTGTGATTTATTAATCACCTCAAAGAGAAAGGAAATTCTATGTCAAATCTATCTGTTAATGCAATTCGTTTTCTAGGTATTGACGCCATCAACAAAGCAAACTCAGGTCACCCAGGGGTGGTTATGGGGGCTGCTCCTATGGCCTATAGCCTCTTTACAAAGCAACTTCGTATCAATCCAGCTCAACCAAACTGGATCAACCGCGATCGCTTTATTCTTTCAGCAGGACACGGCTCTATGCTTCTTTATGCCCTTCTTCACCTTTCTGGTTTTGAAGATGTTAGCATGGATGAAGTCAAGAACTTCCGCCAATGGGGTTCAAAAACGCCAGGTCACCCAGAATTTGGTCATACAGCAGGGGTTGACGCGACAACTGGTCCTCTAGGTCAAGGGATTTCTACTGCTACTGGTTTTGCCCAAGCAGAACGTTTCCTTGCAGCCAAATATAACCGCGAAGGTTTCAATATCTTTGACCACTATACTTATGTGATCTGTGGAGACGGAGATTTGATGGAAGGTGTCTCAAGTGAGGCGGCTTCATATGCAGGCTTGCAAAAACTTGACAAGTTGGTGGTTCTTTATGATTCAAATGACATTAACTTGGATGGTGAGACAAAAGATTCCTTTACAGAAAGTGTTCGTGATCGCTACAATGCCTACGGCTGGCATACAGCCTTAGTTGAAGACGGAACAGACTTGGAAGCTATCCATGCGGCTATCGAAACAGCTAAAGCTTCAGGCAAACCATCTTTGATTGAAGTGAAGACTGTTATTGGATACGGTTCTCCAAACAAACAAGGAACCAATGCTGTACACGGTGCTCCTCTTGGAGCAGATGAAACTGCGGCTACTCGTCAAGCCCTTGGTTGGGACTATGAATCATTTGAAATCCCAGCTGAAGTTTATGCTGATTTCAAGGAAAATGTTGCAGACCGTGGCGCATCAGCTTATCAAGCTTGGACTAAATTAGTTGCTGACTATAAAGAGGCTCATCCAGAACTGGCTGCAGAAGTAGAAGCCATTATCGACGGACGTGATCCAGTTGAGGTGACTCCAGCAGACTTCCCAGCCTTAGAAAATGGCTTCTCTCAAGCAACTCGTAATTCAAGTCAAGATGCTTTGAACGTTGTCGCTGCTAAGTTGCCAACTTTCCTAGGTGGATCAGCTGACCTCGCTCACTCAAACATGACTTACATCAAAACGGATGGACTTCAAGATGATGCTAATCGCTTGAACCGCAACATTCAGTTTGGTGTTCGTGAGTTTGCTATGGGAACGATCTTGAACGGTATGGCCCTTCACGGTGGACTTCGTGTTTATGGTGGAACCTTCTTCGTCTTCTCTGACTATGTGAAAGCAGCTGTCCGCTTGTCAGCCTTGCAAGGACTTCCTGTGACTTATGTCTTTACCCACGATTCAATCGCAGTTGGTGAAGATGGTCCAACTCACGAACCAGTTGAACACCTAGCAGGTCTTCGTGCTATGCCAAATCTCAATGTTTTCCGCCCAGCAGATGCGCGTGAAACTCAAGCAGCTTGGTATCTTGCCGTGACAAGCGAAAAAA
The DNA here is from genome assembly GCF_000187645.1 of Streptococcus sp. C300. Classification (GTDB taxonomy): domain Bacteria; phylum Bacillota; class Bacilli; order Lactobacillales; family Streptococcaceae; genus Streptococcus; species Streptococcus oralis_CQ. The sequence continues at coordinate 11,339 of NZ_GL732472.1, read as the reverse complement.
CACCAACTGCCCTTGTCTTGACACGCCAAAACTTGACTGTCGAAGAGGGAACAGACTTTGACAAAGTTGCGAAAGGTGCCTATGTCGTCTATGAAAATGCAGCAGACTTTGATACGATCTTGATTGCGACAGGTTCAGAGGTGAATTTGGCGGTCGCAGCTGCCAAAGAATTGGCTAGCCAAGGGGCAAAAGTCCGTGTAGTCAGCATGCCATCAACAGATGTCTTTGATGCACAAGATGCAGCATACAAGGAAGAAATCCTTCCAAATGCAGTTCGCCGTCGTGTTGCAGTTGAAATGGGTGCAACTCAAAACTGGTACAAATATGTTGGTCTTGATGGTGCCGTTCTCGGTATTGATACCTTCGGAGCATCTGCCCCAGCACCAAAAGTATTGGCAGAGTATGGATTTACAGTTGAAAATCTAGTCAAAGTCGTTCAAAATTTGAAATAATCACAAAAATCAGAGTGAAAACTCTGATTTTTTTATCATCATAAAAGTAAGGTACAATCTTGTAAAAGTAGCTGAAATTTGATATAGTAGTCCTATGTAAAATACAAAGGAGAATAAAATGGAATCGCAATATACATTTTTAATCATGCTTGTAGGTATGTTTGCCTTGATGTTCTTTATGCAACGTTCTCAAAAGAAACAAGCACAAAAGCGTATGGAAAGCTTGAACAAGCTTCAAAAAGGCTATGAAGTCATTACAATTGGTGGGCTTTACGGAACAGTGGATGAAGTAGATACTGAGAAAGGTACAATCGTACTGGATGTAGATGGCGTTTATTTGACTTTTGAATTGGCTGCGATTAAGACTGTTTTGCCACTCAAGGAAGCTGTGACACCAGAAGGAACAGTTGTTGACGAAGACGGAGCAATCGAAGAATAAAACGGGAACCTATCACTCCCGTTTTTCTATGATATGAGAGGAAAAGGGATGAAAAAAATAGTATTTGTTTGCCTAGGAAATATCTGCCGAAGCCCCATGGCAGAGTTTGTGATGAAATCCATGACGAGCGATTACCACGTCGAAAGCCGGGCAACGTCATCATGGGAACATGGCAATCCGATTCATAAGGGAACGCAAGGAATTTTCCAGCAATATCAGATCCCGTATGATAAAGATAAAACATCGCTTCAGATTGGCAGGGAAGACTTTGAATCGTTTGATTACATTATCGGTATGGATGCTTCAAACGTTTCAGATCTGCGTCACATGTGTCCTCAGGAACTACAGTACAAGATTTACTCTTTTGCATCTGAAAGTGTCCCAGATCCTTGGTATACAGGAGATTTTGAGGAAACCTATGCTCGTATCACAAGTGGATGTCAAAGCTGGCTAGATCGATTAGAAAATGAGAGTGACAATGGAAAAGCTTAAACAATTTTATGAGAAGTGTAGAGTTTACCTAACTCGTCCTAGGTTAGAGCTCGTTGCAGTAGTTGTAATGGCACTCTGTGCTCTTTCGGTATTTCTGCTAAATACGCCTAAAAAGGGTGTCCTGACACTTGATGGTGGAGCTCTTGTTTATGATGGCACCTTGGTACGAGGAAAAATGAATGGTCAAGGAACCCTGACCTTTGAAAACGGAGACCAATATACAGGTGATTTCAATAATGGAGCCTTTAATGGGAAAGGAACTTTCCAATCAAAAGATGGCTGGAAATACGAAGGTGATTTTGTAAATGGTCAAGCTGAAGGTCAAGGGAAGTTGACGACAGAGCAAGAAGTTGTTTATGAAGGGACCTTTAAACAAGGCGTTTTTCAGCAAAAACAGTAGTCTCCAAGTTAGGAGACTATTTTTCAAAATCATAAAGAAAACGCTTTCTTTGCTTAAATTCGATAAATAACTATTAACTAGAAAAACTTTGTGAAATAAAAAAATTTTTTCCATAATTTCACAATCGTCCAAACAAAACTCTATTGTGTAGCCGAATTGAGAAAAAAATCACAATCTCAGAAAAATTCTTTGTGAAATACTTATGAAACTGTTTACAAAGCATAAAAAAAGAGTTATAATAAACTTGTGAAAAAATTAACAAAGGATAACATCCTTAAAGGCTATGGAGGATAATATGGCTGATAAAAAAACAGTAACACCAGAGGAAAAACAACTTGCTGCTGAAAAGCATGTCGATGGTCTCGTGAAAAAAGCCTTGGTTGCGCTTGATGAAATGCGCAAGTTGAACCAAGAGCAAGTTGACTATATCGTGGCAAAAGCTTCGGTTGCAGCACTTGACGCGCACGGTATCCTTGCACAACACGCAGTTGAAGAAACTGGTCGTGGGGTATTTGAAGACAAGGCAACAAAAAACCTATTTGCCTGCGAACACGTAGTGAACAATATGCGTGGAGTTAAGACAGTTGGAGTTATTGAAGATGATCCAATTACAGGTTTGACAAAGATTGCGGAACCTGTCGGTGTAATCTGTGGTGTCACTCCGACAACAAACCCAACTTCAACAGCGATTTTCAAATCATTGATTGCTTTGAAGACACGCAACCCAATCGTTTTTGCTTTCCATCCATCAGCTCAAGAATCATCAGCACACGCAGCACAAATCGTTCGCGATGCAGCGATTGCAGCCGGTGCACCTGAAAACTGTGTACAATGGATTACAAAGCCATCTATGGAAGCAACTGGAGCGCTAATGAACCACGAAGGTGTTGCAACTATTCTTGCAACTGGTGGGAACGCTATGGTTAAAGCTGCATACTCATGTGGAAAACCAGCTCTTGGGGTAGGTGCCGGAAACGTTCCTGCCTATGTAGAAAAATCTGCTGACCTTCGTCAAGCTGCTCATGACATCGTTATGTCTAAATCATTTGATAATGGGATGGTCTGTGCATCAGAACAAGCCGTTATCATTGATAAAGAAGTATATGACGAATTTGTAGAAGAATTCAAATCATATCACACTTACTTTGTAAACAAGAAAGAAAAAGCCCTTCTTGAAGAGTTCTGTTTCGGCGTGAAAGCTAACAGCAAAAACTGTGCAGGTGCTAAACTAAATGCAAACATCGTTGGTAAACCAGCAGCATGGATTGCTGAACAAGCAGGATTCAGCGTTCCAGAAGGAACAAACATCTTGGCTGCAGAATGTGCAGAAGTAGGACCGAAAGAACCATTGACTCGTGAAAAATTGTCACCAGTTATCGCTGTCCTAAAAGCTGAAGATACAGAAGACGGTCTTACAAAAGCTCGTCAAATGGTTGAGTTTAACGGACTTGGTCACTCAGCAGCCATCCATACAAAAGACGAAGCTCTCGCTAAACGCTTTGGTACAGAAATCAAAGCAATGCGTATTATCTGGAACTCTCCATCTACTTTCGGTGGTATCGGTGACGTATACAATGCTTTCATTCCATCATTGACACTTGGATGTGGTTCATATGGACACAACTCAGTCGGTGATAACGTAAGTGCGATCAACCTTCTAAACATCAAGAAAGTAGGGAAACGTAGAAATAATATGCAGTGGTTTAAAGTTCCTTCAAAAATTTACTTCGAACGCAATTCTATCCAATACCTTCAAACATGTGAAGATATTGAACGCGTTATGATTGTTACAGACAAATCGATCGAAAAACTTGGTTTTGTTCAACGCATTATTGACCAATTGAACAAACGCAGCAACCGTGTAACTGTCCAAGTCTTCTCAGACGTTGAACCAGACCCAGATATCACAACTGTAGAGCGTGGTACTGAAGTAATGAGAGCATTTGAACCAGACACAATCATCGCTCTTGGTGGTGGTTCTCCAATGGATGCAGCCAAAGTAATGTGGCTCTTCTACGAACAACCACAAATCGACTTCCGTGACTTGGTTCAAAAATTCATGGATATCCGTAAACGGGCCTTCCGCTTCCCATCACTTGGTAAGAAAGCGAAGTACATCGGTATCCCAACAACTTCAGGTACAGGTTCAGAAGTAACACCATTTGCCGTTATCTCTGATAAGAAAAACAATCGTAAATACCCATTGGCTGACTACTCATTGACACCAACTATTGCGATTGTTGACCCTGCTTTGGTTGAGTCAGTTCCAGACTTCATCGCTGCGGACACAGGTATGGACGTCTTGACTCACGCGACTGAAGCCTACACTTCAAACTTTGCTAACGACTACACAGACGGTATCGCCCTTCAAACAATCAAACTTGTCTTTGAATGGTTGGAAAAATCTGTTAAGACAGCTGATCCAGAAGCTCGCGAAAAAATGCACAATGCATCTACAATGGCTGGTATGGCCTTTGCCAATGCCTTCCTTGGTATGAGCCACTCAATGGCCCACAAGATCGGTGCGGTTCACCATACTGTTCACGGACGTACAAACGCAATCTTGCTTCCATACGTTATCCGTTACAATGGTACTCGCCCATCTAAGACGACTACATGGCCTAAGTATAACTACTGGAAAGCTGACGAAAAATTCCAAGATATTGCTAGAATGCTTGGATTGCCTCACTCAACTCCAGAAGAAGCGGTTGAAGCGTATGCCAAAGCAGTTTACGATCTTGGTGAAGCAGTTGGAATCACAATGAACTTCAAAGGCTTTGGAATCGATGAAAAAGCTTGGAAAGACAGCTTGCACGAAATTGCCTTGCTTGCTTATGAAGACCAATGTTCACCTGCTAACCCACGCTTGCCAATGGTAGCTGACATGGAAGAAATCATGGCAGATGCTTACTATGGTTATGCAGAACGACCAGGACGTCGCAAATAATTGTTTATCAGCCTAGAGACAGGAGAAATCCTGTCTCTTTTTTGTAAACTCTGAAAGAGTTGAAATTGAAGTTTCACCTTGATAATGAAGAGAATATGCAGATATTATAAAAGATTCTAGAGATATGCTTTGAAAATAAAAGAATGGATGAATAAAAAGGGGGAGAAAAAGTAGAAAAGCAGGAGAGAAAATCAACGCCCGTACTTGCAATTAAACTCAAATAGTTATATAATAGGTTTGTTGAAAGGTGATTTGTAGTGATTCAAGTTACTCTTTTCACAATAAAAATTTCATGATTTTCATAAGGAGGAAATCACTAATGGTAGTTAAAGTTGGTATTAACGGTTTCGGACGTATCGGTCGTCTTGCTTTCCGCCGTATCCAAAACGTAGAAGGTGTTGAAGTTACTCGCATCAACGACCTTACAGATCCAGTTATGCTTGCACACTTGTTGAAATACGACACAACTCAAGGTCGTTTCGACGGTACTGTAGAAGTTAAAGAAGGTGGATTTGAAGTTAACGGTAAATTCGTTAAAGTTTCTGCTGAACGTGATCCAGAACAAATCGACTGGGCTACTGACGGTGTAGAAATCGTTCTTGAAGCAACTGGTTTCTTTGCTAAGAAAGCAGCGGCTGAAAAACACTTGCACGCTGGAGGAGCTAAAAAAGTTGTTATCACTGCTCCTGGTGGAAACGATGTTAAAACAGTTGTATTTAACACTAACCACGACGTTCTTGACGGTACTGAAACAGTTATCTCAGGTGCTTCATGTACTACAAACTGCTTGGCTCCAATGGCTAAAGCTCTTCAAGACAACTTCGGTGTTGTAGAAGGATTGATGACTACTATCCACGCTTACACTGGTGACCAAATGATCCTTGACGGACCACACCGTGGTGGTGACCTTCGTCGTGCTCGCGCTGGTGCTGCAAACATCGTTCCTAACTCAACTGGTGCTGCTAAAGCTATCGGTCTTGTAATCCCAGAATTGAACGGTAAACTTGACGGATCTGCACAACGTGTTCCAACTCCAACTGGATCAGTTACTGAATTGGTAGCAGTTCTTGAAAAGAACGTTACTGTTGATGAAGTGAATGCAGCTATGAAAGCAGCTTCAAACGAATCATACGGTTACACAGAAGATCCAATCGTATCTTCAGATATCGTAGGTATGTCTTACGGTTCATTGTTTGACGCAACTCAAACTAAAGTTCTTGATGTTGACGGTAAACAATTGGTTAAAGTTGTATCATGGTACGACAACGAAATGTCATACACTGCACAACTTGTACGTACTCTTGAATACTTTGCAAAAATCGCTAAATAATTCTTGAGTCGATAAAAGCAAGGCCTTCTGGTCTTGCTTTTTTGTATAGAAAAATGGATGATAGTGTCATCCATTTTGTTTTAATTCTGTTTCGAAAGTATCTGAGAGGGCAGTAAAACTCAATTGTTCTAAGGTGAGTGGATGAGTAAAGGAAAGTCGGAAGGCATGGAGCATGAGCCTGCTTACTTTTGATCTAGAGTTATAGAGAGGATCGCCCAGAATAGGGTGCTTATGATGAGAGAGGTGAATACGGATTTGATGTGTTCGACCGGTCTTTAGTTTGCAACGGACAAGGGTAGTCTTGTTTGGAAATTGCTTTAATCGACTGATATGTGTTTCAGCATATTGTCCATTTTTGGTATCGACTATTCTTTTTCTACGATCGTGTCGATCACGACCAATTTTATCTCGAAAGACAAGTTCTTTACTCTCTACTCGCCCTTCTATAAGTGCCCAGTAATCACGAGCGATTTCCTTTTTTTCCAACAAACGATTGAGGATAGGTAAGATAAAAGGATTTTTAGCAAAAAGTACTAAACCGCTTGTTTCCATATCCAGGCGATGAACGACATAGCAGGTTTGACCAACGTAGGCAGAGACGTGATTGAGAAGGGCGATTTCACCAGGTTGATTTCCGTGAGTTTTCATTCCCTCTGGTTTGTTGACGATAATGAGATGTTGGTCTTGATAAACCTCTTGAACGAGGTCTGGATTGCCCCAAAGGATTTCCTTTGAGGGATAATCCTCCTCGTCAAAAGTCAACTGGCAAATGTCCCCTGGTTTGACCATCTCGTTCCAGTGAACTTCTTCGTGATTCATTAAGATGTTCTTCTTTATTCTCAAAAAATGGCGGATTTTTCTAGGGATGAGGAGCTGTTCCTCCAGAAATTGTTTGACCGTCATTTGAGGCAAGGATTCGGGTAATGTAAATGTGAATTGCATACAGATATTGTAACAAAAAAAGCCCTATTTGGATAGGGAGTAGCTAAATTCTTGAGTTCCTATGGTGAAGATGATAAAATAAACGCATGAAATTAGATAAATTGTTTGAGAAGTTTCTTTCTCTCTTTAAAAAAGAAACGAATGAATCAGCAGAGTCTGATTCGACGAGCATGCGTCGTTCACGGAGCGATAGAAAAAAATTAGGCCATGTAGGTCCGATTCGGAAATTCTGGCGTCGTTATCATCTGACAAAAATCGTCATCATTTTAGGGTTAAGTGCAGGTTTGATAGTAGGAACCTACCTATTTGCGATAGCCAAGTCTACCAATGTCAATGATTTGCAAAATGCCTTGAAAACGCGAACTCTGATTTTTGATCGCGAAGAAAAAGAGGCAGGAGCCCTGTCGGGTCAAAAGGGAACCTATGTTGAACTGACAGATATCAGTAAAGACTTGCAGAATGCTGTCGTCGCGACAGAGGACCGTTCCTTCTATAAAAATGATGGAATTAACTACGGTCGTTTCTTTCTAGCTATCCTTACAGCAGGTCGTTCTGGAGGGGGATCCACCATCACTCAACAGTTGGCAAAAAATGCCTACCTTTCTCAGGACCAGACCGTTGAACGGAAGGCCAAGGAGTTTTTCCTTGCCTTAGAGTTAACAAAAAAATACAGCAAGGAGCAAATCCTTACTATGTACCTCAATAACGCCTACTTTGGAAATGGGGTATGGGGTGTTGAAGATGCGAGTAAGAAATATTTCGGTGTATCGGCTTCACAACTAACGCTTGATCAGGCGGCTACTCTAGCAGGGATGCTCAAGGGACCAGAATTGTACAATCCATTAAATTCTGTTGAAACTTCGACCAACCGTAGGGATACTGTTTTGCAAAATATGGTTGCAGCGGGCTATATTGATAAAAATCAAGAAACCGAAGCGGCTGGAGTAGATATGGCTTCTCAACTGCAAGATAAGTATGAAGGCAAAGTTTCGGATTATCGTTACCCGTCCTATTTTGATGCAGTTGTCAACGAAGCAGTTTCCAAGTACAATCTCACAGAAGAAGAGATTGTCAACAACGGCTATCGAATCTACACAGAGCTTGACCAAAACTACCAAGCAAACATGCAGGTTATTTACGAAAACACTTCGCTATTTCCAACGGCAGAAGATGGAACGCATGCCGAATCAGGTAGTGTTGCTCTAGAGCCTAAAACGGGTGGAGTGCGTGGAGTTGTTGGCCGTGTAGCTGGTGATGACAAACCAGGCTTCCGCAATTTCAACTATGCCACTCAGTCTAAGCGTAGCCCAGGCTCAACTATTAAACCTTTAGTCGTTTATACACCCGCAGTAGAAGCAGGATGGGCCTTGAACAAGCAACTGGATAATCATACGATGCAGTACAACAGTTATCAAGTAGATAACTATGCGGGTATTAAGACATCTCCAGAAGTACCTATGTATCAGGCCTTGGCGGAATCACTCAACCTGCCAGCTGTTGCGACTGTAAATGAATTAGGTATTGACAAAGCTTTTGACGCTGGGGAGAGATTTGGTCTGAATATGGAAAAAGTTGACCGAGTTCTTGGAGTTGCTCTTGGTGGAGGTGTGGAAACGAATCCTCTCCAGATGGCGCAAGCCTATGCAGCCTTTGCTAATGGAGGTTTGATGCCTGAAGCACATTTCATCACTCGTATTGAAAATGCCAGCGGCCAGATCATCAAGAGTCATAAAAACTCCCAAAAACGAGTGATTGATAAGTCGGTAGCCGATAAAATGACCAGCATGATGCTAGGAACATTTACCAATGGTACAGGAATTAGTTCGTCACCGGCAGATTATGTTATGGCTGGTAAAACAGGTACGACTGAAGCTGTTTTCAACCCAGAATATACCAGTGACCAGTGGGTGATTGGCTATACTCCGGATGTGGTAATCAGCCACTGGCTCGGTTTCCCAACAACAGATGAGAACCATTATCTAGCAGGTTCGACCTCCAATGGAGCAGCCCATGTCTTTAGAAGTATGGCTAATACCATTTTACCTTACACTACAGGTAGCACTTTTACAGTTGAGAATGCTTATAAACAAAATGGTATTGAACCAGAAAATACGAAAAAGCAGGTTGTTGAAAATGAGACAAACCAGTCTGAGGACCCAATAGGAGATATTCGTAGTCGTGCACAAAATCTTGTAGATGAAGCAGGTCGTGCGATTTCAGAAGCTAAAATAAAAGAAAAAGCCCAGACAATATGGGACTCAATCCTTAATCTATTTCGTTAAGAGGCTTGTCAAAGCCTAGGTTTCTTGTTATAATAGATAAGATGGAGGCGTTATGGCACTAAAAAAAGCAAGCCTAGCTTGTGCAGTTTGTGGTTCAAGGAATTATTCAATCAAAATTAGTGGGAACCCCAAGCCAACACGACTAGAAGTAAATAAATTTTGTAAACATTGTGGAAAATATACGACACATAGAGAAACGAGATAGGAGAGAACGATGGGCTTTATTAAGGATATTTTTAAACTTCTTAAAGAAACAACTTGGCCAACTCGCAAAGAAAGCTGGAGAGATTTTCGCTCTATTATGGAATACACAGCCTTCTTTGTGGTCATCATTTACATTTTTGACCAGTTGATTGTATCAGGTTTGATTCGATTTATTAACATTTTTTAGAAGAAAAGTGGAGAAGTTCTGCTAACTTTCTTCTATCATATGTATGAAAGGAAATATCATGGATAGTTTTGACAAGGGATGGTTTGTTCTACAAACTTATTCTGGCTATGAAAATAAGGTAAAAGAAAATCTATTGCAACGTGCGCAAACATATAACATGTTGGATAATATTCTACGTGTTGAGATTCCAACACAAACCGTGCAAGTTGAGAAAAATGGAAAGAAAAAGGAAGTTGAAGAGAATCGCTTTCCAGGTTATGTCCTTGTAGAAATGGTCATGACCGATGAAGCATGGTTCGTCGTTCGAAACACACCTAACGTAACAGGATTCGTCGGCTCACACGGTAACAGATCAAAACCAACTCCACTTTTGGAACAAGAAATCCGTGATATTCTGGTTTCAATGGGACAAACTGTTCAAGAGTTCGATATTGATGTTGAAGTTGGCCAGACAGTCCGCATCATTGATGGCGCTTTTGCAGACTACACAGGTAAAATTACTGAAATTGATAACAACAAAGTGAAGATGATTATCTCTATGTTTGGTAATGATACGATTGCAGAAGTGAATCTCAACCAAATTGCAGAATTATAACCCCAGAGAGGCTTTGCCTCTCTTTTTATGTGCCGTTGGGGGAGGAAGAAGTATAGAATAGAGGAAGTAGACCCAGTGGCTCGCGCATTTTGCTAAACTAAATGCAGAAAGGAGAGGTCTATGAATCTAAAAGATTTATATGAAGAAAGTAAGGGAATCGTCCATAAGTGTCGCAAAGATTATCATTTGCATCTGTGGGAGAAAGAGGACTGGGATCAGGAAGGCATGTTATGTCTGTATGAGCTGGTGAGTTGCAACCCAGAGTTACTAGAGGGGGAGCGCCATCGACTTTATGTCTGCTTTAAAACAAAGTTTAGAAATCGTATCCTAGATTACATCCGTAAACAGGAAAGCCACAAGCGCCGTTTTGACAAAGAACCCTATGAAGAGGTGAGTGAGATTAGTCATCGTCTAGGAGAAAAAGGACTCAGGCTGGACGATTATTATCTCTTTCACGAACTTCTAAAGAATTACAAATCAAAGCAGAGTATGGAAAAACAAGAGTTAATAGACCGTCTAATGGGAGGAGAAGTCTTTAGAGGACGTAAAGCTCTCCTGAGAGAACTTTCCCTTATCTTTTCAGAATTTCGGTAAAGAGGGAAAAAAGTCCTTGACAAAGGTAAAAAAGTAGGTATAATAGAAAGAGTTGAAAAGCTCAGGTCCGTTGGTCAAGGGGTTAAGACACCGCCTTTTCACGGCGGTAACACGGGTTCGAATCCCGTACGGACTATGGTGTATTGCGGCTAAAAAAACTTGAAAAAAGTTTAAAAAATCTGTTGACAGAGACAGATGGCTGTGATATACTAATATAGTTGTCGCTTGAGAGAGATTGAGTGACAAAGACCTTTGAAAACTGAACAAGACGAACCAATGTGCAGGGCACTATAACTGAGGTTATAGTACTGAACAATGAAAAACAATAAATCTGTCAGTGACAGAAATGAGTGAGAACTCAAACTTTTAATGAGAGTTTGATCCTGGCTCAGGACGAACGCTGGCGGCGTGCCTAATACATGCAAGTAGAACGCTGAAGGAGGAGCTTGCTTCTCTGGATGAGTTGCGAACGGGT
>NZ_GL732471.1:9175-46098 GCF_000187645.1 Streptococcus sp. C300 | reverse complement strand
AAAAGAACTTCCACAAGAAGTAAAAACTCTGCTTCCAGCAGACCAAACAGACTTGAAAGATGGCAACCAAGTAACTCCAACACAACCAAGTAAAACGGAAGTTAAGACAGCAGAAGGCACATGGAGCTTCAAGTCATACGACAAGACTTCAGAGACTGTCAACGGTTCAGATGTTAAGTTTGTAGGAACATGGGAATTTACAGCGAGCCCAGCATCAACAGTGACTCATAAAGCAGTTCACGAGTTTGTCAGCGGAACGCCAGGAAAAGAACTTCCACAAGAAGTGAAAACCTTGCTTCCAGCAGACCAAACAGACTTGAAAGATGGCAACAAAGTAACTCCAACGCAACCAAGTAAAACAGAAGTGAAGACAGCAGAAGGTACCTGGAGCTTCAAGTTCTACGATAAGACATCGGAAACAATTAATGGATCAGATGTTAAGTTTGTAGGTACATGGGAATTCACCCCATCCCCAACCTATAAGGCAACTCACGAGTTTGTCAGCGGAACTCCAGGTAAAGAACTTCCACAAGAAGTGAAATCCCTGCTTCCATCAGACCAAACAGACTTGAAAGATGGCAGTCAAGCAACGCCAACGCAACCAAGTCAAACAGAAGTTAAGACAGCAGAAGGTACCTGGAGCTTCAAGTCTTATGACAAGACATCTGAAACCATCAATGGAGCAGATGTTAAGTTTGTAGGTACATGGGAATTTACAGCAACTCCAGTTCCAACAGTGACTCATAAAGCGGTTCATGAGTTTGTCAGCGGAACGCCAGGAAAAGAACTTCCGCAAGAAGTGAAAACCTTGCTTCCGGCAGACCAAACAAACTTGAAAGATGGAAGTCAAGCAACACCAACGCAACCAAGTCAAACAGAGGTTAAGACTGCAGAAGGCACATGGAGCTTTAAGTCCTATGACAAAGCATCAGAAACCATCAATGGAGCGGATGCCCACTTCGTCGGTACTTGGGAATTTACCCCGGCACCAAATAAAAATTCTGGAAATAATAGCCAACCAGAAGAAGGAAGTAGTCAAAAGCAGAACTTGTTACCAAACACAGGTTCAGCAGTATCTGGTCTTCTTTCAATCATCGGTCTTGCCTTTGCAAGCCTAGCAGCTTTTGTTCTTCGCAAGAAAGATTAAGCTACTCTTAGGAAATAACAAAATGACTTCTTAATTCCTGAGCCTAAGAAGAGAGAACGAAAAATCGTTCTCTCTTTTTCGTTTTATACACTTGTTTAATTTCTTATCTAATCTATGGTTTTTTCAGACTTAAAAGGAAATGCCAAGTATATGAGAAGTAAGATTCTAGGTCTTCAGACTGATTTTTAGCACTCTTGGCAAAAGAGTGCTAAATTTTTGAGTTTTTGTCTTGACATTCTCTTCTAAGGGTGTATAATAGAATCATGAATTAGCACTTGGATGTATCGAGTGCTAATCGATTGGACGGAGAGGAGTGATGAGATGGTTACAGAGCGTCAGCAGGATATTTTAAATCTGATTATTGACATCTTTACCAAAACGCACGAACCTGTCGGATCCAAGGCGCTACAAGAGTCTATTAATTCTAGTAGTGCTACCATTCGTAATGACATGGCAGCTCTAGAGAAGCAGGGTTTGCTTGAGAAGGCTCATACCTCAAGCGGTCGGATGCCAAGTGTCGCGGGATTTCAGTACTATGTGAAACACTCGCTTGCTTTTGACAGACTGGCTGAAAATGAGGTATACGAGATTGTCAAAGCCTTTGATCAGGAGTTCTTCAAACTGGAGGATATTCTGCAAGAGGCTGCTAATCTACTGACAGACCTGAGTGGCTGTACGGTAGTGGCTCTGGATGTTGAGCCGAGCAGGCAACGATTGACAGCCTTTGATATCGTTGTTTTGGGACAACATACAGCCTTGGCAGTATTTACCCTAGACGAGTCCCGAACGGTTACCAGTCAGTTTCTGATTCCAAGGAACTTCTTGCAGGAAGATTTGCTGAAACTGAAGAGCATCATTCAGGAACGTTTCCTCGGTCATACCGTTCTAGATATTCACTACAAGATTCGGACGGAGATTCCACAGATTATCCAGCGTTACTTTACGACAACGGACAATGTCATGGATCTCTTTGAACATATCTTTAGGGAAATGTTCAACGAAAATATTGTGGTAGCGGGAAAAGTCAATCTCTTAAATTTTGCCAATCTAGCAGCCTATCAGTTCTTTGACCAACCGCAAAAGGTGGCCCTAGAGATTCGTGAAAGTCTGCATGAAGATCAGATGCAAAATGTGCGTGTTGCGGACAGTCAAGAGTCTTGTCTAGTTGATCTAGCAGTGATTAGCAGTAAATTCCTCATCCCTTATCGTGGTTTTGGAATTTTGGCGATTATCGGTCCAGTCAATCTGGATTATCAGCAATTGGTCAACCAAGTCAATGTAGTCAACCGCGTATTGACCATGAAGTTGACGGATTTTTATCGCTACCTAAGCAGTAATCATTACGAAGTAAATTAATTTTGAAATCATTAAAGGAGGCGAAAATGGCCCAAGATAAAAAGAACGAAGAAATGAAAGAAGAGGAAGTTGTGGAAACAACTGAAGAAACAACTCCTGAGAAGTCTGAGTTGGACTTGGCAAATGAACGCGCGGATGAGTTCGAAAACAAATACCTTCGCGCTCATGCAGAAATGCAGAATATTCAACGCCGTGCGAATGAAGAGCGTCAAAACTTGCAACGTTATCGTAGCCAAGACCTAGGAAAGGCTATCCTTCCTTCGCTCGACAACTTAGAACGTGCGCTTGCTGTTGAAGGTTTGAAAGACGATGTCAAAAAAGGATTGGAGATGGTGCAAGAAAGCTTGATTCATGCTTTGAAAGAAGAAGGAATCGAAGAAATCGCTGCTGACGGTGAATTTGACCATAACTATCACATGGCCATCCAAACTCTCCCAGCAGACGATGAACATCCAGCAGATACCATCGCCCAAGTCTTCCAAAAAGGCTACAAACTCCATGATCGCATCCTACGCCCAGCCATGGTGGTGGTTTATAACTAAGATACAAAGCCCGTAAAAAGCTCACAGTAAAAATAGGAGATTGACGAAGTGTTCGATGAACACAAGAAAATCTATCTTTTTTACCCAGAGCTTAGGGCGTGTTCGATTCGGCAATTCTGACGGTAGCTAGAGCAACTCGTCAGAAAACGGCAATCGCTATGGCGTTTGCCTAGCCTCCTTACTAACTCGTCGTCGAAATAATATCGATTTCGACTCCTCGTGTCGTAACATATATACATTGAAAACTTGTCCGAAACGACAATAAACTATGAAAGAAAGATAAAAAGCAAGCCGGAGGCTTGCAAGGAAGATATTGCCCGCCGTGGTGAAAGTTTCAGTAGCTTTTGCTACTGAAACAGGGGATTTTTGAGACAATAGGCTCAAAAATAAGTGATGAAATCCCGAAGGGAGTTGCTCACGTCCCCACCACTTAAGGGAAATATCAAAAAATCAAAATTCGAATTAAAATTTAAGGAGAAAAACACATGTCTAAAATTATCGGTATTGACTTAGGTACAACAAACTCAGCAGTTGCAGTTCTTGAAGGAACTGAATCAAAAATCATCGCAAACCCAGAAGGAAACCGTACAACTCCATCTGTAGTATCATTCAAAAATGGAGAAATCATCGTTGGTGATGCCGCAAAACGTCAAGCAGTTACAAACCCAGATACAGTTATCTCTATCAAATCTAAGATGGGAACTTCTGAAAAAGTTTCTGCTAACGGAAAAGAATATACTCCACAAGAAATCTCAGCTATGATTCTTCAATACTTGAAAGGCTACGCTGAAGAATACCTTGGTGAAAAAGTAACCAAAGCAGTTATCACAGTCCCAGCTTACTTCAACGATGCTCAACGTCAAGCAACAAAAGACGCTGGTAAAATCGCTGGTCTTGAAGTAGAACGTATCGTTAACGAGCCAACTGCAGCAGCACTCGCTTACGGTTTGGACAAGACTGACAAAGAAGAAAAAATCTTGGTATTCGACCTTGGTGGTGGTACATTCGACGTATCTATCCTTGAATTGGGTGACGGTGTCTTCGACGTATTGTCAACTGCAGGGGACAACAAACTCGGTGGTGACGACTTTGACCAAAAAATCATTGACCACTTGGTAGCAGAATTCAAGAAAGAAAACGGCATTGACTTGTCTACTGACAAGATGGCAATGCAACGTTTGAAAGATGCAGCTGAAAAAGCTAAGAAAGACCTTTCTGGTGTAACTTCAACACAAATCAGCTTGCCATTTATCACTGCAGGTGAAGCTGGACCTCTTCACTTGGAAATGACCTTGACTCGTGCGAAATTTGACGATTTGACTCGTGACCTTGTAGAACGTACAAAAGTTCCAGTTCGCCAAGCCCTTTCAGATGCAGGTTTGAGCTTGTCAGAAATTGACGAAGTTATCCTTGTTGGTGGTTCAACTCGTATCCCAGCCGTTGTAGAAGCTGTTAAGGCTGAAACTGGTAAAGAACCAAACAAATCAGTAAACCCTGACGAAGTAGTTGCTATGGGTGCGGCCATCCAAGGTGGTGTGATTACTGGTGATGTGAAAGACGTTGTCCTTCTTGACGTAACACCATTGTCACTAGGTATCGAAACAATGGGTGGAGTCTTCACAAAACTCATCGACCGCAATACTACGATTCCAACATCTAAATCACAAGTCTTCTCAACAGCAGCAGACAACCAACCAGCCGTTGATATCCACGTTCTTCAAGGTGAACGCCCAATGGCAGCAGACAACAAGACTCTTGGACGTTTTCAATTGACAGATATCCCAGCTGCACCTCGTGGAATTCCTCAAATTGAAGTAACATTTGATATCGACAAGAATGGTATCGTATCTGTTAAGGCTAAAGATCTTGGAACTCAAAAAGAACAAACAATTGTTATCCAATCAAACTCAGGTTTGACTGATGAAGAAATCGACCGCATGATGAAAGATGCAGAAGCTAACGCTGAAGCAGATAAGAAACGTAAAGAAGAAGTGGACCTTCGTAACGAAGTAGACCAAGCTATCTTTGCGACTGAAAAGACAATCAAGGAAACTGAAGGCAAAGGCTTCGATGCAGAACGTGACGCTGCTCAAGCTGCTCTTGATGAGCTTAAGAAAGCCCAAGAAGACAACAACTTGGACGACATGAAAGCTAAACTTGAAGCATTGAACGAAAAAGCTCAAGGACTTGCTGTTAAACTCTACGAACAAGCCGCAGCAGCTCAACAAGCTCAAGCAGGAGCAGAAGGCGCACAAACAACAGGAAACGCAGGCGATGACGTCGTAGACGGAGAGTTTACGGAGAAGTAAGATGTTGAGGCGTTAAGAAAACGAAAGAAAAATAGGAAGCCATCGCCTTGTGTGATGCACAAAAGATGGCTTATCTTTTTTCCGAAGTTTTTAGCCGAAACTCAGTTTAGCATTACTAGTTTAATTTTTAAAACTTGAACGTCGTAATGATAGGAAGAAATCCAGAGGTTGCAACCCAGCCTCTGTTTTTCGATAAAATAGAGGGTGTCGTTTATGAAAAAAGTACTTTGTATCATTTATCCTAATTTTTCTCTTTATGAGATAACCACTTTAACGAGTACTTTAGCTCTGTCTTTTGACATCACGATTGATTATGTGGCTTCAGATAATTCAATTGTTATTTCTGAAGATGGTTTGCCTTGCCAACCTACAAAAACATTGGATCAAGTACATATAGAAGAGTATTCTTGTGTCATTTTACCAGGAATGGCAAATATAGGGCCTGCTCTACAGGATGAAAAATTAAATTCGTTTTTGAAGGGACTTGATAAAAAGGAAATTCTAATTGCAGCCATTTCTTCAGCGCCCCTTTTATTGGCAAAAGCAGGTTTGTTGAATGATACGAAATTTACAGGTGGAATTTGGCAAAACTTCTTTGACTATTTTGAATTTCTTCCACGTGAAAATTTCCAACCCAAAGTTCTTGTGCAAGATAAAAATATCATTACGGCTATCGGTTTTGCACATCAAGAGTTTGCAAGAAAAGTGATTCTTAGTCTAGATTTGGCAGAAAATACTGACAACTATTTTAAAGAACAGAACGAATTTTCAGAAGAGGATTTGATTTTTACTCTATCGGACAAAGAGTTTGATGAAGTGAAGCAGAGTATAGAAAATACCCTCTAATGATTTACTTATAAACTATAGAAAGGAACAAGGGTGTTCGCAACTGAACACGGGTTCCAGAATTTCTTACTTAATTTGAAAGAAAGGACAAAGAGCATTCGAGAAATTGAACTCGAGCGGAAAGCTTGGAAATTAGATAAACCTCCTAAGAAATCAGGATTTCTTGTCGGTTTCCTAAATTTCAGTCGCTTTCTGTTCGCTCTTAGTATCTTGTATGAACAATACTGAATTTTATGATCGTCTGGGGGTGTCAAAAAACGCTTCGGCAGACGAGATCAAAAAGGCTTATCGTAAGCTTTCAAAAAAATATCACCCGGATATCAACAAGGAGCCTGGTGCTGAGGAAAAATACAAGGAAGTTCAAGAAGCCTATGAGACTTTGAGTGATGACCAAAAACGTGCAGCCTACGATCAATATGGTGCTGCTGGTGCTAATGGTGGCTTTGGTGGTGCAGGCGGTTTTGGTGGTTTCGACGGAGCAGGTGGCTTCGGTGGTTTTGAAGATATCTTCTCAAGTTTTTTCGGAGGAGGCGGAGCTTCGCGCAATCCAAACGCTCCTCGTCAAGGTGACGACCTCCAGTACCGTGTGAATTTGACTTTTGAAGAAGCCATCTTCGGAACGGAAAAAGAAGTTAAATACAATCGTGAAGCCAGCTGTCGTACCTGTAACGGATCTGGTGCTAAGCCAGGAACAAGTCCAGTCACTTGTGGACGCTGTCATGGCGCTGGTGTCATTAACGTTGATACGCAGACTCCTCTTGGTATGATGCGCCGTCAAGTAACCTGTGATGTCTGTCATGGTCGCGGAAAAGAAATTAAAGATCCATGTACAACTTGTCATGGAACAGGTCATGAAAAACAAGCTCATAGCGTACATGTAAAAATCCCTGCTGGTGTGGAAACAGGCCAACAAATCCGCCTCGCTGGTCAAGGTGAAGCAGGCTTTAACGGTGGACCTTACGGGGACTTGTACGTGGTGGTTTCTGTTGAAGCCAGTGATAAATTTGAACGTGAAGGAACAACTATTTTCTACAAGTTGAATCTCAATATTGTCCAAGCAACTCTAGGAGATACTGTGGAAATTCCAACTGTGCATGGCGCTGTCGAATTGGTTATCCCAGAAGGAACTCAGACTGGCAAGAAATTCCGCCTACGTGGCAAGGGAGCACCGAGCCTTCGTGGTGGTGCTGTTGGTGACCAATACGTAACCGTTAATGTCGTAACTCCGACAGGCTTGAACGATCGCCAAAAAGCAGCGCTTAAAGAATTCGCAGCTGCAGGTGACTTGAAAGTCAATCCAAAGAAAAAAGGCTTCTTTGACCATATTAAAGATGCCTTTGAAGGAGAATAAAGTAAAAAGAGCCGATTGGCTCTTTTTGTATAATTTTGGGAAATTTAGTATCGAAAAATCATTTTCCAGTTAGTCTACTATCTATGCTTTTGAGTGAGCAAGCCAGCCTCATCCATCTCCTGGATGAGTTGCTTGATTTCCGCTTCTTTGCCAGGCTTAACGGTGACGGTATCAATGTGGTTGATCGCCGAATTATCCTGAATATCTACCAAGGTCAAGGCTTTTTCATAGAATGCGATTCCCTTTTTGAGACTTGCCTGATCCTTCCAAGCTAGAATTGTGTAAGAAGAATTTGATTTTTTTCCTTTTTCTTGGAAATACTTCTCGCCCTCCTCCTCTAAAAATTGTATTAAACCACGATTGAATAAGTTGTCTCCTACTTTATAGTAGGAAATATCTCCTGTCTGGAGGACATAGACTTCGAGTCGGTTTTTGGTGAGTTTTGGACTTTCCTTTAGGACGGGGTGACTATTGATGACCTCGTCTGAGAAAGTAACATAAAAATCTAGGCCTCCACCCTCGTATTGATAGTGTCCATCCGATTCTACTTTCTCAGGAGGCATGTCAAGGGAGGTAAAGATTTGTTTTAAGGTTTCATTCCCATTTCGGATGTCACTCGGTGAAGCCTTGAAAAGATTCATCACTAGTAGAAATGCTAGGGCTGCAAGCAGGCAGAGACAACCGCAAATAATCGCGATGACCTTCGCTAGAACTTTTACAAACTGTTTCATTTTCATTCCCTCCCTTTTCTGTTCAAATCTAGTAATCCAAAATGGATTTAAGGAAAGTTGGAGGCTTTCTTATTCTTGTTTTTCTTCTTGGAGGACCGCCATTCTAGTCTGGAAATCTTTTTCCAAGACTTTGAACTTGTAGGTCAAGTCTTTTTGGTATTCCTTGATAAGGGTTTTTTGTTGGTCGATGATTTGTAGGCTGTTTTGGATGATATCCAAATCATCCTTGATAGCTTCGACGCGGTCAGTTGTATCTAGCACTTCATCCTGAATGGCTTGGCGATTTTTTACGACAAAATAACTTCCGGCTGCAGCACCTGCAAATAGCAATAGATTGGATAGTTTCATGGCAACTCCTTAGGCATTTCTAATGGTTTCAGCGACTTGAGCAAGTTTGTCAAAGTCAGGTTCGTGGGCGATAAAGTCAATCTTAAGGTCATCTTCTGCACCGTAGCGAGGTAGGAGGTGCACGTGAGTATGAAAGACTGTTTGACCAGCAACTTCCTCACAGTTGGCGATGATGTTCATACCAGCAGCTTTGGTAGCTTTCATAACTTTTTGAGCTACCAGTGGCACTTGGGCAAAGAGTTGGCTGGCACTTGCGGCATCCATCTCCAAAAGATTGCGATAGTGCTCTTTGGGTACAATGAGGGTGTGTCCAGGCGTTACTTGAGAGATATCAAGAAAGGCAAGAACCTGCTCATCCTCGTATACTTTTGAAGCAGGAATCTCCCCTGCGATGATCTTACAAAAAATGCAATCTGACATAAAATCTACCTCTACTGTATTGAATTTTGATATAATATAGCTACATTATACCAGATTCGGAGAAAATATGTTAGAAATTAAAAACCTGACAGGAGGCTATGTTCACGTTCCTGTCTTGAAAGATGTGTCCTTTACAGTTGAAAGTGGGCAGTTGGTCGGTTTGATTGGTCTCAACGGTGCTGGGAAATCAACGACAATTAATGAGATTATTGGTCTGTTGACACCTTACAGTGGGGAAATCAAGATTAATGGTCTCACCCTGCGAGAAGATGCGACCAACTACCGCAAACAGATTGGCTATATCCCTGAAACGCCTAGCTTGTACGAGGAATTGACCCTCAGGGAGCATATCGAGACGGTTGCCATGGCCTATGGTATTGAGCAAAAAGTGGCTTTTGATCGTGTGGAACCTTTGTTAAAAATGTTCCGCCTGGACCAAAAATTAGACTGGTTCCCAGTGCATTTCTCCAAAGGGATGAAGCAGAAGGTCATGATTATCTGTGCTTTTGTCGTAGATCCGAGTCTTTTCATCGTTGATGAGCCTTTCCTTGGGCTCGATCCGCTGGCCATTTCTGACTTGATTCAGCTACTAGAAGTAGAAAAGCAAAAAGGCAAGTCCATTCTCATGAGTACCCACGTGCTGGATTCAGCGGAGAAGATGTGTGATGCCTTTGTCATCCTCCACAAGGGGGAGGTGCGAGCTCAGGGGAACCTCCAGCAACTCCGCGAAGCCTTTGACATGCCTGAAGCGAGTTTGAATGATATTTACTTGGCTCTGACCAAAGAGGAGGAGCTATGAAAGACTTGTTTTTAAAGCGAAAGCAGGCTTTTCGTAAGGAGTGTGTCGGTTATCTGCGCTATGTTCTCAATGACCACTTTGTCTTGTTCCTGCTAGTTCTCATCGGTTTTCTAGCTTACCAGTACAGTCAACTCTTGCAACATTTTCCTGAAAATCATTGGCCTATCCTCTTGTTTTTGGGGATTGTATCTGCCTTGCTTTTGGCTTGGGGAGGAATCGCGACCTACATGGAAGGACCTGACAAGCTCTTTCTCTTAGTCAGTGAAGAGGAGGTTAAGTCTCACCTCAAAGGGCAGACAGTGCGCTCACTGGTCTTTTGGCTCTTGGTCCAAACCCTTTTCTTGCTTTTATTTGCGCCCTTATTTTTAGCCATGGGCTATGGCTTACCAGTTTTTTTCATCTATATGCTTTTATTGGGAGCTGGGAAATATCTCCTATTTCGTCAAAAAGCCAGTAAATTTCTTACTGAGACTGGAATCGACTGGGACTATGTGATCTCCCAAGAAAGCAAGCGCAAGCAAGTTTTGCTTCGTTTCTTTGCTCTCTTTACGCAGGTTAAGGGCGTTTCAAATAGTGTCAAACGTCGCGCTTATCTGGATTTTATCCTAAAGACTGTTCAGAAGGTACCTGGGAAAATTTGGCAAAATCTCTATCTTCGTTCTTACTTGCGAAATGGAGACCTCTTTGCCCTCAGTTTGCGCCTCTTGCTCCTATCCTTGTTAGCTTTGCTCTTTATCGAGCAATCTTGGATTGCGACAGCAGTGGTGGTTCTATTTAACTACCTCTTGCTCTTTCAGTTACTGGCCCTCTATCATGCCTTTGACTACCAATACTTGACCCAGCTCTTTCCACTAGAAAAAGGGGAGAAGGAGAAAGGGTTGAAACAGATTGTAGTCGGTGTGGGAAGTGCAGTTCTTTTGTTAGAATTACTGGTCGGAGCAGTGGTTTTTCAAGAGAAAATAGCCTTGTTGGCTCTTGTAGGGGCTAGTCTCTTCCTACAATTGTTTTATTTGCCTTACCAACTAAAAAGATTGGTTGACGAATAGACCAAAAACTAGTAGAATAGTAAGGAAACTTTATACGGAGGAAAGAAATGGACTTGGGTGATAATGAGCTAACGCTGACCCCTATCCCTGGGAAGAGCGGCAAAGCTTATATGGGAAGCTACCCTGATGGGAAGCGCGTCTTTGTAAAAATGAACACCTCTCCAATCCTACCTGGCCTAGCCAGAGAACAAATCGCTCCTCAATTACTATGGACTCGTCGTTTGCCAGATGGCCGTGATATGTGCGCTCAGGAATGGCTGACGGGCAAAATCTTGACCCCTTACGATATGAATCGCAAGCAGATTATCAATATCTTGAACCGCCTTCACCGCTCGCGTCCTTTGATGAAGCAGTTGAGCCGTTTGGGATACACCATGGAAACACCAGTTGATTTGCTACGTTCTTGGCAGCAAGGAGTTCCAGAAATCTTGAAGCAGAACCACTATTTGAACAGTGTGATTGCTGAGCTAGGTAAGACGGTTCCAGGTTTTAGGGAAGACCATGCAACGATTGTGCACGGGGATCTTCGTCATAGTAATTGGATTGAAACAGAGAGTGGACTCGTTTATCTAGTGGATTGGGATTCGGTTCGTCTGACGGATCGTATGTTTGATGTGGCGCATTTGCTATGCCACTACATTCCGGATCATCAGTGGCGCCAATGGTTGAGAGACTACGGCTATAAGTACAATCAGACAGTGTTAGATAAATTGTATTGGTATGGTCAGTATTCTTATTTGAACCAGATTGCCAAATACTGTGAAAATCAAGATTTAGACAATGTAAACCGGGAGATTTATGCCTTGCGCGTCTTCCGTGACAAGTATGGAAAGAAGAGATGAGAGTTAGAAATCGTAAAGGGGCGACAGAATTACTAGAGGCCAATCCTCAGTATGTGGTCCTCAATCCCTTGGAAGCTAAAGGGAAATGGCGAGACTTGTTTGGAAATGATCATCCTATTCATGTAGAGGTTGGAAGTGGGAAAGGGGCCTTCGTATCAGGAATGGCCAAGCAAAATCCTGACATCAACTACATTGGGATTGATATCCAAAAGTCGGTATTGAGTTATGCCTTGGATAAGGTATTAGAAGTTGGAGTGCCCAACATCAAGTTGCTGTGGGTAGATGGTTCAGATCTGACCGACTACTTTGAAGACGGTGAGATTGATCGTCTCTACCTAAACTTTTCAGATCCCTGGCCTAAAAAACGCCATGAAAAACGTCGTTTGACTTACAAGAGTTTCTTGGATACCTTCAAGCGCATCTTGCCTGAGAATGGGGAAATCCATTTCAAGACAGATAACCGTGGCTTGTTTGAGTACAGTCTAGTGAGCTTTTCTCAGTATGGGATGAAACTAAATGGTGTTTGGCTAGACTTGCATGCCAGTGATTTTGAAGGCAATGTCATGACAGAGTATGAGCAAAAATTCTCCAGCAAAGGTCAAGTGATCTACCGAGTTGAAGCAGAATTTTAAGAACTAGCTTGAAAACCAGCTAGTTGAGTGCTAATGCTTTACATAAATTGACAAACGTGCTATACTGATAGTAAGAATATGAGAAAGAGAGGCGGGGAAATATCTTCGCCTCTTGCTTATGAGGAGGTGGACGCAATCGCAACAATCGTAGAATTAGTCAGAGAAGTTATAGAACCTGTCATCCAAGCACCTTTCGAGCTCGTGGATATCGAGTATGGAAAGATTGGCAGTGACATGATTCTCAGTATTTTTGTAGATAAACCCGAAGGAATTACCTTGAACGACACGGCAGACCTGACAGAAATCATCAGTCCTGCCCTAGACACTATCAAGCCCGATCCCTTCCCAGAACAATATTTCCTAGAAATCACCAGTCCAGGTTTGGAACGTCCTTTGAAAACCAAGGATGCCGTCGCTGGAGCAGTTGGGAAATACATCCATGTCGGGCTCTACCAAGCCATTGATAAGCAAAAGGTCTTTGAAGGAACCTTGGTATCCTTTGAAGGGGATGAGTTGACTATGGAGTATATGGACAAGACACGTAAGAAAACCGTCCAAATTCCATACAGTTTAGTATCAAAAGCACGTTTAGCAGTAAAACTATAGAAAAGAAAGGATAGCTTTTGAGGATTCAAAAGTGAAGAAAACATGAGTAAAGAAATGCTAGAGACCTTCCGCATTTTGGAAGAAGACAAGGGAATCAAAAAAGAAGACATCATCGACGCAGTAGTAGAGTCGCTTCGTTCCGCCTATCGCAGACGCTATGGTCAATCTGACAGCGTAGCTATTGACTTCAATGAAAAAACAGGTGACTTTACAGTTTATACTGTCCGTGAAGTTGTTGATGAAGTATTTGATAGCCGTTTGGAAATCAGCTTGAAAGATGCCCTTGCCATTAATTCAGCCTATGAGCTTGGTGACAAAATCAAGTTTGAAGAAGCACCTGCTGAGTTTGGTCGTGTAGCAGCCCAATCTGCTAAACAAACCATCATGGAAAAAATGCGCAAGCAAACACGTGCCATCACTTACAATACTTATAAGGAACATGAACAAGAAATCATGTCTGGTACGGTAGAACGCTTTGACAACCGTTTCATTTATGTTAACCTTGGTAGCATCGAAGCCCAATTGTCAAAACAGGACCAAATCCCTGGAGAAGTCTTTGCTTCCCACGACCGTATTGAGGTTTACGTTTATAAAGTTGAAGACAACCCTCGTGGTGTCAACGTCTTTGTTAGCCGAAGTCATCCTGAAATGATCAAACGCTTGATGGAGCAAGAAATTCCAGAAGTGTATGATGGAACTGTTGAAATCATGAGCGTGGCTCGTGAAGCTGGTGACCGTACGAAAGTTGCCGTTCGTAGCCACAATCCAAACGTGGACGCTATCGGGACAATCGTTGGACGTGGTGGTGCCAATATCAAGAAAATCACCAGCAAATTCCACCCAGCTCGCTACGACGCCAAGAGCGACCGCATGATTCCTGTCGAAGAAAACATCGACGTTATCGAGTGGGTAGCAGATCCAGCTGAGTTTATCTACAATGCTATCGCACCTGCAGAGGTTGACCAAGTTATCTTTGATGAAAATGACAGCAAACGTGCCTTGGTCGTTGTACCTGATAACAAGCTCTCTCTTGCCATCGGTCGTCGTGGACAAAACGTTCGCTTGGCAGCTCACTTGACGGGTTACCGTATCGATATCAAGTCTGCTAGTGAGTTTGAAGCTATGGAAGAAGCAGGTCAAGTTGATTACGCAGTTGCGGATGAATTGATCGAAGAATAAAAGCTGCTAGAGGAGGGAAAGATGAAAACAAGAAAAATCCCTTTGCGCAAGTCTGTTGTATCTAACGAAGTGATTGACAAGCGTGATTTGCTCCGCATTGTCAAGAATAAAGAAGGACAAGTCTTTATCGATCCGACAGGCAAGGCCAATGGCCGTGGCGCTTATATCAAGCTAGACAATGCAGAAGCCCTAGAGGCTAAAAAAAAGAAAGTCTTTAACCGTAGCTTTAACATGGAAGTGGAAGAAAGCTTTTATGACGAGTTGATCGCCTATGTTGATCACAAAGTAAAAAGAAGAGAGTTAGGACTTGAATAAGCAAAAAATTAGCAATCTCTTGGGTCTTGCTCAACGAGCAGGTCGGATCATATCAGGTGAGGAATTGGTGGTCAAGGCCATCCAAGACCAGAAAGCCAAGCTAGTCTTTCTAGCTCATGATGCTGGTCCCAATCTAACCAAGAAGATTCAAGATAAAAGTGACTATTATCAAGTAGAAGTTATAACCGTGTTTTCAACACTGGAATTAAGCATAGCAGTCGGAAAATCGAGAAAGGTTTTGGCTGTGACAGATGCTGGATTTACAAAGAAAATGAGGTCTCTTATGGAATAGAAGAGGAGGACATGATTTGTCTAAGAAAAGATTGTACGAAATCGCAAAAGAACTTGGAAAAGAAAGTAAAGAAGTTGTAGCGCGTGCAAAAGAGTTGGGCTTGGATGTAAAAAGCCACTCATCGAGCGTGGAAACCGCTGCTGCTGAGCAAATCGCAGCTAGCTTTAAACCTGCACCTGCTCCTAAGGCAGAAGCAAAACCTGCAGCACCAAAAGCAAGTGTAGAAAAGAAAGCAGAAAAGCCTGTATCAGCTAAACCAGTAGCCGCTAAGGAAGAAAGTAAATCAGCTACACCTGCAGCTCCTAAAGAAGAAAAAGTAGTGGCCGCAAGACCACAAAGTCGAAACTTCAAGGCGGAGCGTGAGGCGCGTGCCAAAGAGCAGGCAGAGCGACGCAAACAAAACAAGGGCAACAACCGTGACCAACAACAAAACGGCAACCGTCAGAAAAACGACGGCCGTAATGGTGGCAAACCTGGTCAAGGGAACCGCGACAATCGCCGATTTAACGACCAAGGGAAAAAACCACAAGGTCAAGGGAATCGTGGCAATGATCGCCGTCAGCAACAAGACTTCCAGCCAAAACAAGCTGGACCACGTGTTGACTTTAAAGCCCGTGCAGCAGCCCTGAAAGCAGAGCAAAATGCAGAGTACGCACGCTCAAGCGAGGAGCGCTTCAAACAATCGCAAGCTGCCAAAGAAGCCTTGGCTCAAGCTAATAAACGCAAGGAACCAGAGGAAATCTTTGAAGAAGCTGCTAAGCTAGCTGAACAAACGCAGCCAGCAGTAACAGTAGCTCCTGTAGCGAAAGAAGCGCCAGTGGATACACGTCGTAAAAAACAAGCTCGACCAGACAAAGAACGTGACGATTATGATCACGAAGAAGATGGTCCTAGAAAACAACAAAAGAATCGAAGTAGTCAGAATCAAGTGAGAAATCAAAGAAATAGTAACTGGAATAACAACAAGAAAAATAAAAAAGGCAACAAGCAAAACAACCGTAACCAGACTCCAAAACCTGTTACAGAGCGTAAGTTCCACGAATTGCCAACAGAATTTGAGTATACAGATGGTATGACTGTTGCGGAAATCGCAAAACGTATCAAACGTGAACCAGCAGAAATCGTTAAGAAACTCTTTATGATGGGTGTCATGGCCACACAAAACCAATCCTTGGATGGAGAAACCATCGAACTCCTCATGGTGGATTACGGTATCGAAGCCAAACAAAAGGTTGAAGTGGATAATGCTGACATCGAACGTTTCTTTGTCGAAGATGGCTATCTCAATGAAGATGAATTGGTTGAGCGTCCACCAGTTGTAACCATCATGGGACATGTTGACCATGGTAAGACAACCCTCTTAGATACCCTTCGTAACTCTCGTGTAGCGACAGGTGAAGCAGGTGGTATCACTCAGCATATCGGTGCTTACCAAATCGTGGAAAATGGCAAGAAGATTACCTTCCTTGATACACCAGGACACGCGGCCTTTACTTCTATGCGTGCGCGTGGTGCATCTGTTACCGATATTACTATCTTGGTTGTAGCGGCCGACGACGGGGTTATGCCTCAGACTATCGAAGCCATCAACCACTCAAAAGCGGCCAACGTTCCAATCATCGTAGCTATCAACAAGATTGATAAACCAGGTGCCAACCCAGAACGTGTTATCGGTGAATTGGCAGAGCATGGTGTTATGTCAACAGCTTGGGGTGGAGATTCTGAATTTGTTGAAATCTCAGCTAAATTCAACCAAAATATCGAAGAATTGTTGGAAACAGTCCTTCTTGTGGCTGAAATCCAAGAACTCAAAGCAGACCCAACAGTTCGTGCGATCGGTACGGTTATCGAAGCTCGTTTGGATAAAGGAAAAGGTGCGGTCGCAACCCTTCTTGTTCAACAAGGTACCTTGAATGTCCAAGATCCAATCGTTGTCGGAAATACCTTCGGTCGTGTGCGTGCTATGACCAATGACCTTGGTCGTCGTGTTAAGGTTGCAGGTCCGTCAACACCAGTTTCTATCACAGGTTTGAACGAAGCGCCAATGGCGGGTGACCACTTTGCCGTTTACGAAGATGAAAAATCTGCGCGTGCGGCCGGTGAAGAACGTGCAAAACGTGCCCTCATGAAACAACGTCAAGCTACCCAACGTGTCAGCCTTGAAAACCTCTTTGATACACTTAAAGCTGGTGAGCTCAAGTCAGTTAATGTCATCATCAAGGCCGACGTACAAGGTTCTGTTGAAGCCCTTTCTGCCTCACTTCAAAAAATTGATGTGGAAGGTGTGAAAGTGACCATCGTTCACTCGGCTGTCGGTGCTATCAATGAGTCTGACGTGACTCTTGCGGAAGCTTCAAATGCCTTTATCGTTGGTTTCAACGTACGCCCTACACCACAAGCGCGTCAACAAGCGGAAGCTGACGATGTAGAAATTCGTCTCCACAGCATTATCTATAAGGTTATCGAAGAGATGGAAGAAGCTATGAAAGGGATGCTTGACCCAGAATTTGAAGAAAAAGTTATCGGTGAAGCAGTTATCCGTGAAACCTTCAAGGTATCAAAAGTCGGAACCATCGGTGGATTCATGGTTATCAACGGTAAGGTTACCCGTGACTCGAAAGTCCGTGTTATCCGTGACGGTGTCGTTATCTATGACGGTGAACTCGCAAGCTTGAAACACTACAAAGACGACGTTAAAGAAGTTACAAACGGTCGTGAAGGTGGATTGATGATTGATGGCTACAATGATATCAAGACTGATGATGTGATTGAGGCTTATGTCATGGAAGAAATCAAACGATAATAGAGAAACGATAGCCAATTTGACTCGTCGTCAACAGCGCCTTGATGAACCCTTAGTTCTATCTAAGGCTTGTTTCCTAGATTCAAATGGCTCTAGTTCCTCTATCTAACAGAAATAGCTAGGTCTGCTGGCCTAGCTTTTGGTTCAAAGTAGAGAAAGGAATATCATGGCAAATCATTTCCGTACGGATCGTGTGGGCATGGAAATCAAGCGTGAAGTCAATGAGATTTTGCAAAAGAAAGTCCGTGATCCGCGTGTCCAAGGTGTGACTATTACAGATGTTCAGATGCTGGGGGATTTGTCTGTTGCCAAGGTTTACTACACCATTTTGAGTAACCTTGCTTCGGATAACCAAAAAGCTCAAATCGGGCTTGAAAAAGCAACTGGTACCATCAAACGTGAACTTGGTCGCAATTTGAAATTATACAAAATCCCAGATTTGACCTTCGTCAAAGACGAATCCATCGAATATGGAAACAAGATTGACGAGATGCTACGCAATCTGGATAAGAACTAAAAAAGAGGGGTGACCCTCTTTTTTGTTGCCAGAGTATGATCATTGCTATTTGACTACGTATCTATCTGATAAAAATCAGTTTAAAAAATTTGTAAATTTCACATAGTATGATATGATAAAGCTTGATATAAATGAAAAACGGAGAGATATATGGCTAAACAAGATATAGCTATGCAAGTACTGCAACAAGTGGTAAAATTACCCGTGGTCAAAGTTGATCGAGAGAAATTTTTAGTAGAAAAGTTTTCAAAGGAATTAGACCGTAAGGATATTCCAACTTTGATTGAACAAGGACCGACGGCTTTATTACCCCAGGAAAGCTTAGATAGAGTGGCCAAGGCCTGTATTAAGGATAATGTCCTGTTAGCCAGTGGAACTTCGGTTTTGGCTGGTCTACCTGGAGGTATTATCATGGCGATCACTATCCCGACAGACGTAGCCCAGTTTTATGCATTCTCATTAAAACTAGCTCAGGAACTAGGGTATATTTACGGATTTGATGATCTTTGGGCATCGCGCAATGAGTTAAGCGAGGAAGCTAAAAACACACTTCTACTGTATCTCGGTGTGATGCTGGGAGTAAATGGCGCAGGTGCCCTGCTTCGATCAGGCGGTGTGACAGTAGCCAAGCAAGTCATAAAAGTAGTGAACAAGAAAGCTTTGACAAAGACGCTCTGGTATCCTATTTTAGAGAAAATTTTGAAAATTTTTGGAGTCAATCTGACAAAAGGAGGCCTAGCCAAAGGGATGGGGAAAGTGATCCCTATCCTAGGTGGAGTCATTTCTGGTGGCTTAACCTTTGCGACCATGAAACCGATGGGAGAAAGATTGCAACAGGAATTGTCCAAGCTAGTCAACTACAATGAAGTGCAATATCAAAGAGACGTTGATACTATCCGAAAAGAGGTCGAAATCATCGAAGGAGAGTAATATGGGATTCATTAAAATTCTAGCTAAGACATACGGGAATTACTTTTTCGTGATGCAAAGCGTCAAAGTCCTGAAGAACATGAAAAAAGACGACAATGCTCTAGTAGGTTTCGGGAAAGTACTGCTTGCTGACAAGCTGATGGATGTAGCCCAGTGGCTCGCAAAACCAGATGATAAGGAATAACTTGAAATGAAAGAAACTAGCAGGAATTCCACTGCTAGTTTTTTAATCTCTTCCCATATGGTATAATATAAGCAGTAAAATCATTTTATACTCTTCGAAAATCTCTTCAAACCACGTCAGCTTCACCTTGCCGTAGGTATGGTTACTGACTTCGTCAGTTCTATCCACAACCTCAAAACACTGTTTTGAGCAACCTGCGGCTAGCTTCCTAGTTTGCTCTTTGATTTTCATTGAGTATTAGAACATACATGGAGGTCGTCATGGACAATATCATCGATGTGTCAATACCCGTTGCAGAAGTGGTAGACAAGCACCCAGAAGTCTTGGAAATCCTAGTGGAGCTAGGTTTTAAACCACTTGCTAATCCCTTGATGCGCAATACAGTCGGTCGCAAAGTATCGCTTAAACAGGGTTCTAAGCTGGAAGGAACCCCTATGGACAAGATTGTCCGCACACTGGAAGCGAATGGTTACGAAGTGATTGGATTAGACTAATGGCAGATGAACGAATTCATATCCTACGGGATATTTTATTAGAATTACACAATGGCGCCTCTCCTGAGTCGGTTCAGGAGCGTTTTGATGCGACCTTTACAGGTGTTTCAGCCATCGAGATTTCCCTCATGGAGCACGAGCTGATGAACTCAGACTCAGGTGTCACCTTTGAAGATGTCATGGAGCTCTGTGATGTCCATGCCAATCTTTTTAAAAACGCTGTTAAGGGCGTCGAAGTAGAGGACACCGAACACCCTGGCCATCCAGTTCGGGTCTTCAAGGATGAAAATCTGGCTCTCCGTGCAGCTTTGATTCGCATTCGGAGATTGTTAGATACCTATGAGTCTATGGAAGACGAGGAAATGCTGGCAGAGATGCGCAAGGGTTTGGTCCGTCAAATGGGCCTTTTGGGGCAATTTGATATCCACTACCAGCGCAAGGAAGAGCTCTTTTTCCCCATCATGGAGCGCTATGGTCACGATTCACCCCCAAAAGTTATGTGGGGAGTGGATGATCAGATCAGAGAACTCTTTCAGACAGCTCTAGCTACAGCCAAGTCACTACCAGAAGTGTCGATTAACAGTGTAAAAGAAGCTTTTGAAGCTTTTGCGACAGAGTTTGAAAGTATGATTTTCAAGGAAGAGTCCATCCTTCTCATGATTCTCCTTGAGTCCTTTACTCAGGATGACTGGATTCAGATTGCGGAGGAGAGCGATGCTTACGGCTATGCCATCGTCCGTCCGTCTGAGAAATGGGTTCCGGAGCGTCAGAGCTTTGTTGAGGAAAAGAGTGCAGAGGAGCCCGTGCAGTTAGACACGGCTGAAGGCCAAGTGCAACAAGTTATCAATACGCCAGAAGGTCAGTTTACCATTACCTTTACCCCTAAGGAAAAGGAAGCAGTGCTGGATCGTCATAGTCAACAGGCTTTTGGCAATGGCTATCTCTCAGTTGAGCAGGCCAACCTCATTCTCAATCACCTCCCCATGGAGATTACCTTTGTCAATAAAGACGACATTTTCCAGTATTACAATGACAATGCACCAGCTGATGAGATGATTTTCAAACGGACGCCGTCCCAAGTCGGACGCAATGTTGAACTCTGCCATCCGCCCAAGTACTTAGACAAGGTGAAGGCCGTTATGCAAGGTCTTCGTGAAGGGGTCAAGGACAAGTATGAAATGTGGTTCAAGTCAGAGTCGCGAGGCAAGTTTGTCCACATCACCTACGCTGCGGTACACGATGAAAACGGGGAATTTCAAGGCGTGTTGGAGTATGTTCAGGATATCCAGCCCTACCGAGAGATTGATACGGACTATTTCCGTGGATTAGAATAAGGAGAATCAATGAGTTACGAACAGGAATTTATGAAGGAATTTGAAGCCTGGGTGAATACCCAGATCATGATCAACGACATGGCGCACAAGGAAAGTCAAAAAGTCTACGAAGGAGACCAAGATGAACGCGCCAAAGATGCTATGATTCGCTACGAGAGTCGCTTGGATGCTTATCAGTTTTTGCTTGGTAAGTTTGAAAACTTCAAAGCAGGCAAGGGATTTCATGATCTGCCAGAAGGCTTGTTTGGTGAGCGAAACTATTAAAATACAGATACTTTCTTGATTTTTTCCCAAAATCTTGATAGAATATCTTTATTAAATCCTTGTCAGAGCAGGGATTTTTTATTGAAAGGATTTTATCATGTCAAAGAAACTCCAACGTAAAAAACAATTGCGAAATAGCCTTCGTCGCTCAGGTGCATTTTCAAGTACGGTGACCAAGGTTGTCGAAGAGACTAAGAAAGTCGTGAAACATGCAGAAAAATCTGCCAGCCAAGCAGGAAAAGTTGTCTCTAAAAAAGTGGAACAAGCAGTAGAAGCGACCAAGGAACAAGCTCAAAAAGTGGCGAATTCAGTAGAAGATTTCGCAGCTACTTTGGGTGGCCTCTCAGTAGATCGCGCTAAGACTTTCTATGATGAAGGCATCAAGTCAGCTTCTGACTTCAAAAACTGGACAGAAAAAGAACTCCTTGCCTTGAAAGGAATCGGCCCAGCTACCATCAAGAAATTAAAAGAGCACGGAATCAGCTTCAAGTAATTTTTCTTGTCCCTTGCATTTCCGTCAAAAACTTGCTACAATAGAGCCATTAGAGGTGTTTTGAGTCTCACATTTTACAGAAAGTGGCGGTGCTGAGAAGTCCACAAATGTGTCAAAACTGGTTGCTGATGGATGAAAAATGAAATAATATTGTCTTTTTATTATAAAGACGAGAGTTGCGGGCGTCTCTGCCCGAAATTGGGTGGTACCGCGGATAAACACATTCGTCCCTGTCATGGATATGGCAGGGGCGATTTTTTGTAGAAAGAGAGGTAGAAGGATGACAAGAGCAGAGTTGCCAGAACGAATAGAGACCGAGCGTCTGGTCTTGCGAGTCCGTACCGTGGCTGATGTTGTGGATATCTTTGACTATGCCAGTAGGTCAGAAGTTTCCTACCCAGCAGGCTTTCCGCCCGTCAAGAGCTTGGAAGATGAGATTTATTATCTAGAGCATATTCTGCCCGAGCGTAATGAAAAGAACAATCTCCCAGCGGGCTATGGAATTGTCGCTAAAGGAACCGATAAGGTCATCGGCTCTGTTGATTTCCCTCGTCGTCACGAGGATGATGTCTTGGAGATTGGCTATATCTTAAATCCAGACCATTGGGGTCTAGGTTATGTTCCAGAAGCAGCGCGTGCCTTGATTGACCTAGCTTTTAAAGAATTGAATCTGCATAAGATTGAACTGACTTGCTTTGGTTATAACCTTCAAAGTCAACGAGTTGCAGAGAAACTTGGCTTTACCCTTGAAGCTCGCATAAGAGACCGCAAAGATGCCCAAGGCAACCGTTGTGACAGTCTGATATATGGCTTGCTGAGGAGTGAGTGGGAGAGTTTTTAATGAGTAAGATATATTCTTGTTTTTATATGCTTTAAGGGAGACATGATGAGAAGTAGTCATAATCAAATATTAGATGCTTGGATTACAGTAGAACAATTATCAGAAGGGAATATTGAAAAAAGTGATTCTAAGTATAAGATTTTTCAAGGTGATGATTATCAATCAATATTAAAAGATTTTTTTAAACGTCAAAAATTAAAATCCAGTTCAGGGATTGCTGTTTATTGTGGAATTTTCCCTTTTCGAAAAATTATTGAAGTGTTAAGAGGCAAATACAATTTAAAGGCGACGGAGGAAGAATTGGGAAGAGCTTCTTATAAATTTACTTTTGCTCTATACTTTGATAAAGATTTGAAGTTCTTAGCTGATAAGTTTTTTTTAACCATGAGTGGGCAAATTTTCAAAAATGGGGAATTGCCTAAAGATTTCTTAATAGCAGAAAATGAGCTTCGAGAACAGTTAGGTCAGGCGTTTCTTGATGGAGAGTTCAATGAAGTTTTTAGTAAACTTCTCAAAAAGTATGAGATTTCACCAAGTGATTGCAGATATTATTTTGTTAAGAATTTTGCTGACGAAATAAATTTACATTCATTTTTTCTAAAGGATTTGAAATATGCAAAATCAATTTATAATGAAAATCTCAATCGTTATTTATCAGGATTCGATTCTGTAAGGGTTAATTTGGACGGCAATAAAGAATCATCCTATTTTAATCCCAAAGATTTAGAAACTATACTTGAACCGAAAAATTATCCATTAGGAAGATTTCCTAGTAACCCTGAATATGCTCTTTCCATGATGCAACAAGTAGCTGTAAATTTAGCTTCGAATGCGGATGAAGATGTGAGAAGTGTCAATGGTCCTCCGGGGACTGGTAAAACGACACTTTTAAAAGATATTTTTGCAGATCTGGTAACGGAACAGGCGAGAATTATTAGTGAATTATCGGCTCCTAAGCTTAAAGGGGATCTAGTTTGTCATGACAAACTAGATCTTATTGCAAAATTACCAAAAGAAATTGCAGAAAAAGGAATCGTAGTTGCAAGTTCTAATAATGGTGCTGTTAAAAATATTGTTAATGAATTACCCCAAAGAAAAGAAATTTATCAGAAATTAAATTGGTTAGATGAATTAAAGAAAATTGATTACTTTGCTGAAATCAGTAATGATTTATTGTTAGAAGATGAAGATGTTTCTAACGACAAAAAATATTGGGGATTGTTTTCGATAGAAGGTGGAAAAAAACAGAATAGAGACCGTCTGCAAAATGTTTTAAAAGCAATACGACAAGAGTTGAATTCGGATAAATTTCAATCGAATCCATCAGTATACGAAGAGTTTAAAATTCAATATCAGAAGCTATTTGATAAAAGAGAAAAGATGCAAGATATAGCAGATAAGATTCGATTGCATGTAAAATTGAAAAATGCTTACCAACAGGTTGAGATAGAGTTTCATCAGGATGATGCCCAAAGACGTTCAGAACTATCTAAAATACGGGATAAACATATTCAATTAGAAAATAGTAAAAAGGAAATAGAATCTGAGCTGTTTGAGCATGAGCGTCTTATTTCTATGTTAAATGTTAACAAACAGATAGCAGCACAAGATGTTGAGTTGATAAAATTACAAGCTCCACGTTTCTTATGGTTAAAAAGACTTTTCACACCATCGAAATTAGATACTTATTTTACGAGATTGAATCAAGCGAATGAAAGTCTAAAAGCAGAACTGAAGAAAGTACATGATGAAAGTCAATATTGCCACGGTTTGCAAAAAGAGATAAAAATGCATGAACTTGAATTAAATCAATTGAGTCAAAGGCAACAGAGGTATAATGAATGGAAATCTAAACAAGAAGATAAATTAATTCGTCATCAGGAAAAAATTTTGAAATTACAATCGGAACTTGCTACATACCCTGTTAAAAAGTTGAATTTTTCTGTTCCATATGAAGAACTACAAGTATCAAATTTTTGGTTTGATGATGACTATCGAGAAGAGCAGAGTCGTTTGTTTATTAAAGCACTGGCAGTTAGGAAGCAATTTATATATGACAATAAAAAGCATTTTGAAAAAGCATTATGGATTTGGGAGAAGCCTCAAAACTATTCAATGAGAGATAATGCTAGTGATTTATATAAAGCTGCGTGGAATTGGGTCAATTTCACTGTTCCAGTTATTAGTACAACTTTTGCAAGCTTTAATTCCATGTTTCGGTGTTTGCCTGAAAATAGTATCGGTAATGTATTTATTGATGAAGCGGGTCAGGCATTACCTCAAGCAAGTGTGGGGGCTATTTTTAGAAGTAAGCATATTATGGCTGTTGGGGATCCTTCTCAAATACAACCAGTACAGACTATGGATAAAAATATTTTAGGATTTTTAGCACAGCACCACAAGATAGCCTCTAAATATCTTGTGTCATCAACGCAAGAATTGATGGATTCTGCTAGTAGATATGGTTTTAAAAAACAAGATGGGACATGGATAGGACTTCCTCTCTGGGTTCATCGTCGTTCTAGTGATCCGATGTTCAGTATTTCCAATAAAATTTCTTATGATAATTTAATGGTTCAAGGAAAGGAAGAAGCTCGAGGTCTGGGAGAATGGTTTGACGTTGGTGGAGGTGCTAAGGATAAATTTGTTCCTGAGCAAGCTGATTATTTGAAAGAAGAGTTGCAGAAAAGACATGAGGAATTTGATGATATTTATGTCATTACTCCTTTTAAAAATGTATCGGTTCAACTAGCAAAAGAACTAGATAAAATCGGTTTCACAAAGCGGGAGAATGGAAAACCTATAAATGTAGGGACGGTACATACTTTCCAAGGAAAAGAAAATAAGATTGTATATTTTGTGCTTGGAGCAGATAATATGAGTGAGGGGGCTGCTCGCTGGGCTGTCTCTGAACCCAATATTTTAAACGTTGCAGCGACTAGAGCTAAAGAAGAGTTTTATATTATTGGGAATAAATCTCTTTACAAAGCCACACAGAGCCCTATTATAAGAGATACTATTGACATTTTAGATTCTTATCAAAGTAGCTTAGAAATTAACTAGAAAGGACAAACACATGTCTAAAGAACTTTCACCTAAATACAATCCAGCCGAGGTTGAGGCTGGTCGTTACCAAAAATGGCTTGATGCCGATGTTTTCAAGCCTTCAGGCGATCAAAAGGCTAAGCCATATTCTATCGTCATTCCACCACCAAACGTAACTGGGAAACTTCACCTTGGTCACGCTTGGGATACGACCTTGCAGGATATCATCATCCGTCAAAAACGCATGCAAGGTTTTGATACGCTTTGGCTTCCAGGGATGGACCACGCTGGGATTGCGACTCAGGCTAAGGTTGAGGAGCGCTTGCGTGGTGAAGGCATTTCCCGCTATGACCTTGGTCGTGAAAAATTCCTAGATAAAGTATGGGAATGGAAAGACGAATATGCGACGACTATCAAGGAACAATGGGGCAAGATGGGGCTCTCTGTAGACTACTCTCGCGAGCGTTTCACTCTTGACGAAGGTTTGTCAAAAGCCGTTCGCAAGGTCTTTGTGGACCTTTACAAGAAAGGCTGGATCTACCGTGGTGAGTTTATCATCAACTGGGATCCAGCAGCTCGCACAGCTCTTTCTGATATCGAGGTGATTCACAAGGACGTCGAAGGTGCCTTCTACCACATGAACTACATGCTGGAAGATGGCTCACGCGCCCTTGAAGTTGCAACCACTCGTCCTGAGACCATGTTTGGGGACGTTGCGGTTGCGGTAAATCCAGAAGACCCGCGCTACAAGGACTTGATCGGTAAAAATGTTATCCTTCCAATCGCTAATAAATTGATCCCAATCGTTGGGGATGAACACGCAGATCCTGAGTTTGGTACTGGTGTTGTTAAAATCACGCCTGCCCACGATCCAAACGACTTCTTGGTTGGTCAACGCCATAACTTGCCACAAGTCAATGTCATGAACGACGACGGAACTATGAATGACTTGGCTTTTGAATTTGCGGGGATGGACCGTTTTGAAGCTCGTAAGGCAGTCGTTGCCAAGTTGGAAGAAATCGGTGCCCTTGTTAAAATCGAAAAACGTGTCCACAGTGTTGGTCACTCAGAGCGTACAGGTGTTGTGGTTGAACCACGCTTGTCTACGCAATGGTTCGTCAAAATGGACCAATTGGCCAAAAATGCTATTGCCAACCAAGACACAGAGGACAAGGTAGAATTCTACCCACCTCGTTTCAACGATACCTTCCTCCAATGGATGGAAAATGTCCATGACTGGGTAATCTCACGTCAGCTCTGGTGGGGTCACCAAATCCCTGCTTGGTACAATGCTGAGGGTGAAATATATGTCGGCGAAGAAGCTCCAGAAGGTGACGGTTGGACTCAGGACGAAGACGTCTTGGATACTTGGTTCAGTTCTGCTCTTTGGCCATTCTCAACCATGGGCTGGCCGGATATGGACTCAGCAGACTTCAAACGTTACTTCCCAACTTCAACCCTGGTAACAGGTTACGACATCATCTTCTTCTGGGTGTCTCGTATGATCTTCCAATCCTTGGAATTCACTGGCCGTCAGCCATTCCAAAACGTCCTTATCCACGGTCTTATCCGCGATGAGCAAGGACGCAAGATGTCGAAATCTCTCGGTAACGGGATTGATCCGATGGATGTCATCGAGAAATACGGTGCCGATGCCCTTCGTTGGTTCCTTTCAAACGGTTCTGCACCAGGGCAAGACGTCCGCTTCTCTTACGAGAAAATGGATGCTTCATGGAACTTCATTAACAAGATTTGGAACATCTCTCGCTACATCCTCATGAACAATGAAGGTTTGACCCTTGAGCAAGCAACGGCTAATGTCGAAAAAGTTGTTAACAAGGAAGCTGGAAATGTCACAGATCGTTGGATTCTTCACAACCTCAATGAAACGATCGGAAAAGTCACTGAAAACTTTGACAAGTTTGAGTTTGGTGTAGCTGGCCACATCCTCTACAACTTCATCTGGGACGAGTTTGCGGACTGGTACGTTG
Organism: Streptococcus sp. C300; assembly: GCF_000187645.1. GTDB lineage: Bacteria > Bacillota > Bacilli > Lactobacillales > Streptococcaceae > Streptococcus > Streptococcus oralis_CQ. The sequence continues at coordinate 18,441 of NZ_GL732471.1, read as the reverse complement.
AGTTGACCAAGGAAGTCCTTTATAGCGATAACGAAGAAGAGAAAGTCATCACACGTTCTGTTCTCCTTTATACTTTGGACAAGATCCTTCGTCTTCTTCACCCAATCATGCCATTCGTGACTGAGGAAATCTTTGGACAAATCTCAGAAGGATCTATCGTCACAGCAGAATACCCAACTGTCAACCCAGCCTTTGAAGACCTTGCAGCTCACACAGGTGTCGAAAGCCTTAAAGACTTGATCCGTGCCGTTCGTAATGCGCGTGCGGAAGTGAACGTAGCACCAAGCAAGCCTATCACAATCCTTGTTAAGACAAGCGATAGCGACTTGGAAGCCTTCTTTAACAGCAATGTCAACTACATCAAACGCTTCACAAATCCAGAACATTTGGAAATTGCATCAAACATCCCTGCACCTGAACTCGCGATGTCAAGCGTCATCACAGGAGCAGAAATCTACTTGCCTCTTGCTGACCTACTCAATGTCGAAGAAGAACTCGCTCGTCTCGACAAGGAACTGGCTAAATGGCAAAAAGAACTGGATATGGTCGGTAAGAAGCTCTCTAACGAACGCTTCGTAGCCAATGCCAAACCAGAAGTCGTCCAAAAAGAACGCGACAAACAAGCCGACTACCAAGCCAAATACGACGCGACCGTAGCACGTATTGATGAGATGAAGAAATTAGTGAAATAAATATTATAAAAAGGAAAAATAAAATGAGTTGTAAAATTAAGGTCTTTTCCCACACAATAGAACAAAATAGTTCTGGCAAAGAGTTACAATGTTATTTAATCGGAATGAAATTAAATGATTACTTAAATAATCTTCCTTCAGATTATCAAGACTACGATATTCAGCGAGGTATCGTTCGTAATAATTATTTAGATAATATAGGAAAAGATATTATAAAAGGTAATCATCTCCCAATAATAACTTTGACTACAGATAGTTCGATTGACAAAGAAAATGATTTAATTGAAGGTTTTAAAATATTAGATGGTTTACAAAGAACCTTTAGAATTCACCAATTATATCTTTTCTTAAAGAAAATATCGGAGGAAGAAATTAAGAATGAAATTTTTGATGTAGTTAAAAGTGAGAATAAAAATGATTTTAGAAGAAAATACCGTTCTGAATGGAAATTATCTGATGAATTTTCTTACACTGTTTTAGAAGCTAGAAACATTGTTGAGACTTTTATAAATTATAGAAAGGAATTAGTTCCTAATAATTTGCTTGATATTTTTGATAGGGAACAGTGGTTTGAAGTTTGGGAAAATTTATTAATTGAAGACGAGATTAGAAAAATGATCCTTTTAAATGCTGGTCACAAACCGATGAATAACTATCATCAGTTAGAATTGCTATTTTTAAATCAACTTTCTCTTATAAAGAAAGAGTTCTCAAAAATCGAAATAGTTAGAGGAAAAGATATGTCTACATTGGCATATGCAAAATCTCGAAAAAAGCATCAATTTTATTTTGCTCACATTATTGAAACAATTTTATCATTTTTAAACGAGGATGTAGTTACTTTAAATTCATCGCTAATCCAATCTATTCAAGAAGGGGACGATGCATCCATTCGTATACAAGAGAATCCTGAAATCATTTCTGAAACAATTAATTTTCTACTGGAGTTTGATGATATTTTAGATTCTCAATTTGGTAACGAAGGAACTAAATGGATTGCAAAAGATACAGTTTTAACAGCAGTTGTTGTTGCAATTTCTAGAAAAGGAATTTCATATAAAGATTTTATTGAACTTTTAAATAAATATCCTAACAAGTTGAATGTTGAAGGTTTCAATGATTGGAGAAAAACTCTTGATATTTCTAGTATAAATATTGGAAAACATACTAAGGAAACCGTTATTTTAGGTATTTCAGATTTTATAGAAAATCATAATCTTATAAATTGGAAGTTATATTCTGGAGGGTTAAATGACTAATTTGATAAAAATAGATTTTACCCCCGTATCAGACTATATAATAGAGAAGGATGTAGGTGATGACCTCTTAGATCAATTTGAGTTTCTATCAATTAATGATGATTATAATTTTGATGATTTTACTGAAGATAAATTTTTCGAGTGGTTTGGATACTACTTTAATAACGACTATTTAAATGAAATAGATATTTTTATTAACAACTATTTTCTGCCACTAGGTCTATCATTATATCTTGCACTATACAAAATCATTTGTGAAAATAGTAATGCTTTAGATAGTTTTATTGATGGCGGCGATAGTCTTTCTGATCTTATTACTGATAGCAGTTATTCAATTGAAAATTTGGGAATTGAAGATATAAATATTAATGAATCATTCAAGATTAATCATTCAACTTTTTTTATTAAAAATGATGAAGCTGACGCTCAAAGCGAACTTGAAAAATTCAACAAATTATGCAAGTTTATCGGGGAGAACATCCCAAATTTAATTAAGCAAATTCAACTTCTAAATGCTTTAACAGAATTTAATTTTGCTTCTCAAACAAATGATTGTATTTTTATTTATTCAAAACCTGAAAAGGAGTTGGCTCTTGAAGATTTGATAAGCAAATTGAAACTTTATTCAATTATTATTAATGGCAAGACAATTCATAATCCGGTCACAGTAAGTAACATTACTTATCAAAATATAGATGTTTCATTTGAAAATAACTCTGTACAGTATAGACAATTTGATGATATTGCAAATCTTTTGAGTCAGTTTAACAGCGAAAATCGTCTTCTTTCTAAATTTTTAATTCTTTATCAAATATTAGAAAATTTTGAAATAAAACATGATGTTGTAAAAGCAATGAAACATGGTGGCCAGTTTAAGGTTAGAGATTTCACGAAAATTGCCAACAATTTACCGACAAGTGAGTTAGCTTATCTTAAAAAGATTCTAAAAGAATTATTTAAATTAAGCTCTCAAGAAATCACTACTAATGGAAATCCTGTAAATCGTCATATATTAGATATAGTCAGAGATAGTTGGAATTATATTAACTCTAAAGGAGTTGATTTAAATAAGTTGAATTACCAACTAGAACAGATTGGCTTAGATAACGTTCAATTAGCTAATTTTTCTAATTTAATTATGAATTCTTCTGCAAGTAAATTTAATAACTTACAGAAGAATTCTAAAGAAGAGCAACTAATTAATTTTTTAGCTAATAGTATCTATAAACTAAGATGTTCTATTGTACACTATAAGACTCATGAATTTCATCTAAATGATGGTACTCTAGATAATATGGCAGAATTAAAATTATTTTTAACAGATTTTTTAGTACCACTTTTACATAAAATTATTTCAATTTCAATATTCTCTGATATTAGCCCAGTTGCATATACAGATAATAAATTAATTCTATTCTAATTTTAAAAATAGAAAGCAGGTTACTACATGACAAATTCTGTAAGTTCGAACCGACCTGAGAAGTACAACATTGCAGCTTTCTTCTCAGGTGTTGGGGGAATTGAGTTGGGATTTGAACAGACCAACGAGTTCAGAGTGGTGTATGCCAATGAATTTGATAAGTATGCGCGTCAGACTTATCAGTTAAACCATCCAGATACCTATTTGGATGGTCGTGATATTCACGATGTTCAGCCGGAGGATATTCCAGCTGAGCGCGTGGATGTGATTATGGGAGGATTCCCTTGTCAGGCCTTTAGTATTGCGGGTTATCGCAAGGGCTTTGATGATGATCGTGGCGATCTTTTCTTCGAATTGCTTCGCATGATTGAGGGGTGCAAACCTCGCGCTATTTTCATCGAAAACGTCAAGAATATGGTTGGTCATGACCATGGCAATACCTTCAAGGTTATTCGTGAAGCCTTGACCGAGAACAACTACTTTATCAAGTGGAAGGTTCTCAACGGGAAAGACTACGGAAATATCCCACAAAACCGTGAGCGGATATACATTGTCGGCTTTGATACCAAAGAGGCTTATGACTCGTTTGAATTCCCTGAGGAAATCAAGCTGACTACGAGTCTTCAGGATGTTATTAACTTTGGTGATAAGCTAGACGAGGTCTACTACTACCGTGAAGGTAAGCAAAATTTCTATGATCAGTTGAAATTCGAAGTGACCAGTCAAGATACGGTTTACCAGTGGCGCCGTCAGTATGTCCGTGAAAACAAAAACGGTGTTGTTCCTACCTTGACAGCCAATATGGGAACAGGTGGACACAACGTTCCATTGATTTTGACAGACAGTGGTGAGATTCGGAAGCTGACACCGAAAGAAACCTTTAACGTTCAAGGTTACCCTAAATCCTTTAAAATCCCAGAAGGTGTTTCTAACGGTCAGCTCTACAAACAAGCTGGAAACAGCGTGGTTGTGCCCGTGATTAAACGCATCGCGGAGAATGTTGCCAAGGCCTTAAATGAAAGCCAAGGTCAATCTCAACTTGACCGCTCTGGAAAATTTGCTATTATCTATACCAAGATGAACGGCCAGTTTGAAGGCGAGTCCTATGTCAAGGACTTTGCGAATAGCTATGATCAGGCTCTTGAAAAAATCAAGGCTTATGATGATGGTTTAGCAATTCTATCAGACGAAGAGTATTTGAGACTTGTAAAAAAACAAGGCAAACTCGAATTTTACAGTATTAATTAACGAATATATAAGAGGATTAGTGAAAAACTAATCTTCTTTTGATATACTGAAAATAGAAAAGAGGGTGCTTATGTGGGAACATCTAAAGTCTGAACAAAAAGAAAAATACAAAACCTTAATTACAAACTTCGCTAGTTTGAGCCAAGCTTTCTCTCAAAAGGCAGAATCCGAAGACGAGGGACGAACAGAGAATTATGTCGCTCCTATTGTTAACTCCAAATTTCAGGAGACTGTTTTTCAAAAAGCCTTTAATGCCGTAGGGGAAGATATCGCCAATACTTCCTATGATGCCTCTGTCGTTGTAGATGAAAATCATAAATACCTAGTGGGTATTAAGTCTTTTGGAATTAATTCTGGAGACCAAAAAATCGCTCAGTTCAAGAAGGATTCTCAAGATTGGACGGATTTGTTGGGTGATATCAAGTTTCATGCAGATATTGCTGCTGATAAAGAAACAGCAGACAAGGAAAACTATCAGCGCTATGAAGAGTTGGCGCAAAAGATTGCGACTTTAAGAAACCAGAGAATTGAGTCCTCTAAGGCACAAATCAAGGGTTTCAACTCGGATTCGGTCAATGTTGAAGCTGTTTACCATGTCCTGATGCCAACACCAAAAGGAGAAAATCCTAAGATTTTTGTTGGGGAAACATCTTATTTACCAGTCGATATTGATAATCTAGTCATTGAAGGCTCAACTACCAAAAATAATCCAACCAATTTTCGATTTACGGATGGACAACACCACTACAAGTACACTGCAGCTGACAGCCAGCTCCATATGACCTTTAACAATAAAGATATTGTGGTAGATACTTGGGACGTCCATTATATTGAAGATCCTTTTTCTCTCTTTGAAAATCTTCATTTGCTGACAGCTGAAAAGGAACAGTCCGATATCTTAGAAACAGTGTCTTGGGTTATTACAGACAAACATGGAAATGTAGAAGAAAATTCTGGTTTCAATGCCTTTAACGGTGGTTCAAAATTAGCCAAAAAAGACCGTAAGCCACGAATTTTAAAGATTCAGGATAAATTTAAGGACTGTCTGGCTCCAGAGGAACTAGCTTTTGTGACCTTCTCTCTGGAAGAAATCCTTTTGAAGAAATGGACCAGTAAGGAAGGAAAAGCTCAGATGAAGGCTATTCGTGAGGATTTGATTCACTTTGCTCACAATACTGGCAATGAAAAACTCATTAAAGAAATCGAACAACTCGTCTATCGTCCAGTAAGTGAAGTTTACATTCCTCTGCCTGACTCCAAAAATTTTCATGATGAAAGACCAGACTTCTTTGGTCCAGGTTTCGGGACCTTTGAACCTGGCACTAAAAAACTAGCTCTATCCAAAGAAGAAAGAACCTTTAAATTACGATTTTTGCCTTCTGGAGATGTCATCAATGCCTATATCAACCAAGAAGCTGGTAAGGCAATCCAGTCAACTGATAAGCAAGAAATCCTTGGGAATTGGATTTTGCGTGGTGTTTTCCAGTTGAAGGAACGAGAGGTCTTGACAGGCCAACGGCTCAATGAACTGGAAATCAATGGTATTCGTTTGACTAAGTTTAAAAATGGTGAAATCGGGATTGAATTCATCTGGATTGATACAGAAAATCCACCTCACGATGCTATCGGCTGGGTAGCAAAGAAATAAAAAGTCCTGTGACTTTCTCCTATTTAACCTTTGACTATTCTGCAAAATTATCGTACAATAAAGAGTACATGATAAAATGAGGTCAGAGTCTGTTTGCTCTGGCGATAGTAGTAAAAATGAGGAGAAACGCTTTGGAATTAGAAGTATTTGCTGGGCAAGAAAAAAGTGAACTATCTATGATTGAGGTAGCGCGTGCTATCTTGGAACTTCGTGGTCGCGATCATGAGATGCATTTTAGCGATCTTGTAAATGAAATTCAAAACTACCTTGGAACATCAAACAGCGATATCCGCGAAGCTTTGCCTTTGTTCTACACAGAGTTGAACTTTGACGGTAGCTTCATCTCTCTTGGAGACAACAAATGGGGGCTTCGTTCATGGTATGGTGTGGACGAAATCGACGAAGAAATCATCGCTCTTGAAGAAAGTGACGACGATGAAGTAGCACCAAAAGCTAAGAAAAAACGCGTCAATGCCTTTATGGATGGTGATTCAGATGCCATTGACTACAATGCGGATGATCCAGAAGACGAAGATGCATACGAAGCAGATCCAGCTCTTTCATACGATGATGAAAATCCAGATGATGAGAAAAATGAAGTGGAAGCTTACGATGCAGAAATCAACGAAATCGCTCCTGATGACTTGGGTGAAGATGTGGATCTTAACGAAGAAGACGACGAGTTTTCTGACGATGACGCTGAAACGAGTGAAGAAGAGTAAAAGACTTCACAGAGGAGATCGCCTGATCTCCTTTTTTGTCGCTTGGGTAGAGTAGTTAAGTGAGTCTTCCGTTGGGTTGTAGATCTTTAGTTGGTTTTCTGAAAACAATCTTCTTTTTTCATCTTTTACCAATTCAGGTTGACAAATGTTCTGCTTTAAGGTATCATATTGTTCGGGCACCTCTTTTAGAGGTCGGGGCTCCCTAGTTACTAGGGAGCTATTTTTGTTTTTTCAGGAAGTTTTCTTGAAAAGTCGTTATTCATAAGGGTCTTGTTTTCTATCTCCCCTCGTAGTTAACAAGACCTTGAGCATTTTAGAAAGAGGAATCTATGTCTACGAAATATATTTTTGTAACTGGTGGTGTGGTGTCGTCTATTGGGAAAGGGATTGTGGCAGCAAGTCTGGGGCGTCTCTTGAAAAATCGTGGTCTAAAAGTGACTATTCAGAAGTTTGACCCTTATATCAATATCGATCCGGGAACCATGAGCCCTTACCAGCACGGGGAAGTCTTTGTGACAGATGATGGGGCTGAGACCGATTTGGACTTGGGCCACTATGAACGTTTCATCGATATCAATCTCAACAAATACTCCAACGTGACAACTGGTAAAATCTACAGTGAAGTTCTTCGTAAAGAACGCCGTGGCGAGTACCTTGGGGCAACTGTTCAAGTCATTCCTCATATCACAGATGCTTTGAAAGAAAAAATCAAGCGTGCCGCTCTAACGACCGACTCGGATGTCATTATCACAGAGGTTGGTGGAACCGTTGGGGATATCGAGTCCTTGCCATTTCTAGAGGCTCTTCGTCAGATGAAGGCAGATGTGGGTGCAGATAATGTCATGTACATCCATACAACCTTGCTTCCTTACCTCAAGGCAGCTGGTGAAATGAAGACTAAGCCGACTCAGCATTCTGTAAAAGAATTGCGTGGTTTGGGAATTCAGCCAAATATGTTGGTTATTCGTACGGAGAAACCAGCTGGTCAAGGAATTAAAAATAAACTAGCTCAGTTTTGTGACGTGGCTCCAGAAGCTGTTATCGAGTCTTTGGATGTTGAACACCTTTACCAAATTCCATTGAACTTGCAGGCACAAGGCATGGACCAAATTGTTTGTGACCATTTGAAACTAGACGCACCAGTAGCGGATATGACAGAATGGTCAGCTATGGTGGACAAGGTCATGAACCTGAAAAAACAAGTCAAGATTTCCCTCGTTGGTAAGTATGTGGAGTTGCAAGATGCCTACATCTCAGTGGTTGAAGCCTTGAAACACTCTGGTTATGCCAACGACGCAGAAGTGAAGATTAATTGGATCAATGCCAATGATGTGACAGCAGAGAATGTAGCAGAGCTCTTGTCTGATGCGGACGGAATCATCGTACCAGGAGGTTTTGGCCAACGTGGTACGGAAGGGAAAATCCAAGCCATCCGTTATGCGCGTGAAAATGATGTTCCAATGTTGGGAGTCTGCTTGGGAATGCAGTTGACTTGTATCGAGTTTGCTCGTCACGTTTTGGGTCTTGAAGGTGCCAATTCTGCTGAACTTGCACCAGAAACAAAATACCCTATCATAGATATCATGCGTGATCAGGTTGATGTTGAGGATATGGGTGGTACCCTTCGTTTGGGACTTTATCCATCTAAGTTGAAACGTGGCTCTAAAGCAGCGGCTGCTTATCATAATCAAGAAGTGGTGCAACGTCGTCACCGTCACCGTTATGAGTTTAACAACGCCTTTCGTGAACAGTTTGAGGCAGCAGGTTTTGTCTTTTCAGGAGTTTCACCTGATAATCGTTTGGTCGAAATTGTGGAAATTCCTGAAAATAAATTCTTTGTGGCTTGTCAGTATCACCCTGAACTTTCCAGCCGTCCAAACCGTCCAGAGGAACTCTACACAGCCTTTGTCACTGCAGCAGTTGAAAATAACAACTAGTTATCTTCTAATCTCTGAGAATAATCTCAGAGGTTTTTAATTGCCTTGCTCCTATACGGCTTCCCTATTTGTCCTAGAACCCTTTTTGTGTTACAATGAATGGTATGAAAGCTAAGAAATTATGGATGACTGGCTTGACTGTGGCTGGTCTAAGTGCCCTCGCTTTGGGGGCTAAAAAAGCAGCAGATAACCACAAACTCATGAAGACTCAAGAAGAGTTGACCGCTATCGTGCGCGAACTTTTCTCAGATATGGGTGAGATTGCGACTCTCTATGTTCAAGTCTACGAAAGTAGCCTTGAGCGACTTGTCGGAGGAGTCATTTTCGAGGATGGTCGTCA
>NZ_GL732471.1:0-9088 GCF_000187645.1 Streptococcus sp. C300 | reverse complement strand
TCACTGCAGCAGTTGAAAATAACAACTAGTTATCTTCTAATCTCTGAGAATAATCTCAGAGGTTTTTAATTGCCTTGCTCCTATACGGCTTCCCTATTTGTCCTAGAACCCTTTTTGTGTTACAATGAATGGTATGAAAGCTAAGAAATTATGGATGACTGGCTTGACTGTGGCTGGTCTAAGTGCCCTCGCTTTGGGGGCTAAAAAAGCAGCAGATAACCACAAACTCATGAAGACTCAAGAAGAGTTGACCGCTATCGTGCGCGAACTTTTCTCAGATATGGGTGAGATTGCGACTCTCTATGTTCAAGTCTACGAAAGTAGCCTTGAGCGACTTGTCGGAGGAGTCATTTTCGAGGATGGTCGTCACTATACCTTTGTCTATGAGAATGAAGACCTAGTCTATGAGGAGGAAACCTTATGATTACTCCCAATAGTATAGAAGAGCTTGCAGGTTTTGTCGAGCAAGATGGCAAGAAGGTTTTCCTTTTTGTGGCGGACTGGTGTGGCGATTGTCGTTATATCTATCCATCCTTGCCAGAGATTGAGGAGACCAATCCAGAGTTCACCTTTATTCGAGTGGACCGTGACCAGTACATGGATCTAGCCAAACTCTGGGATGTGTACGGGATTCCTAGCCTTGTTGTGCTAGAAAAAGACAAGGAAATCGGCCGATTTGTCAATCGTGACCGTAAAAGCAAGCAACAAATTAACGACTTTTTAGCAGGACTGAAATAGGAGAAAAAGGAAACAATGATTTTTACATATAACAAAGAGTATGTTGGCGATGTCCTTATGATCATCGTGAAAAACAGCGGAGATGCCAAGTTGGACGTGGAACGCAAAGGCAAGGTTGCCCGTGTTTGCCTCAAAGAAAATGGGGAAACAGTAGCTTGGAATATTTTCGAAGTTTCAAGTTTGTTTGAAATTGCAGAGCGCGGTCAAGTCTTTTTGACAGATGAGCAAGTAGAACGTTTGAACCAAGAATTGCGAGCGGAAGGCTTTGCAGAAGAGATTGTCAATGACAAAGAACCTAAGTTTGTTGTTGGTGAAATTGTCGAGATGGTAGCTCACCCAGATAGTGACCACCTCAACATCTGCCAAGTTGCAGTCGCAAGTGACAAGACAGTGCAAATCGTTGCAGGGGCTCCCAATGCGCGTCTTGGCCTGAAAACCATTGTAGCTCTTCCTGGAGCTATGATGCCCAAAGGAAATCTCATTTTCCCAGGCGAACTTCGTGGTGAAAAGAGTTTTGGTATGATGTGCAGCCCTCGTGAACTTGCCTTGCCAAATGCTCCGCAAAAACGTGGGGTTATTGAATTATCAGAAGACCAAGTTGTTGGAACTCCATTTGACCCAGCCAAGCACTGGATGGCCTAGGAAATTTTCAGTATTTGATAGACCAGATAGAAGGAAATAAGATGGCAAAAAATGTAGTAATTACAGGAGCGACCTCAGGAATCGGTGAAGCGATTGCGCGTGCTTATCTGGAGCAGGGGGAGAATGTCGTTCTAACAGGGCGACGGACAGATAGACTAGAGACCCTCAAGTCAGAGTTTACAGAAACTTTTCCTAATCAAACCGTTTGGACCTTTCCACTGGATGTCACGGATATGACCATGGTCAAGACTGTCTGCTCCGATATTTTGGAAACGATAGGGCAGATTGATATCTTGGTCAATAACGCTGGACTAGCTCTTGGCTTGGCTCCCTATCAAGACCATGAAGAATTGGATATGCTGACCATGTTAGATACCAATGTCAAGGGTTTGATGGCAGTCACTCGCTGTTTCTTGCCAGCAATGGTAAAAGCCAATCAGGGTCACATTATCAACATGGGGTCAACCGCAGGAATTTATGCCTATGCTGGGGCAGCTGTTTACTCAGCCACCAAGGCTGCAGTCAAGACTTTTTCAGATGGACTGCGAATTGATACCATTGCGACAGATATCAAGGTGACCACCATTCAACCCGGAATTGTTGAAACAGATTTTTCTGCGGTACGTTTTCATGGTGACAAAGAGCGTGCTGCGACCGTCTATCAGGGAATTGAAGCCTTGCAAGCTCAGGATATCGCAGACACTGTTGTCTATGTGACCAGTCAACCCCATCGTGTGCAGATTACAGATATGACCATTATGGCCAATCAACAGGCGACAGGTTTCATGGTTCATAAAAAATAAAAAATTTTCTCGAAAAGTTACAAATTTCTGTAACTTTTTTTGATTCCTTGCGAATAGATAAGTAGGAGGAAGAAAATATGTATAATAAAGTTATTCTTATTGGACGTTTAACGTCTACACCAGAATTGCACAAAACCAACAATGACAAGTCAGTAGCGCGTGCAACTATCGCTGTGAACCGTCGTTACAAAGACCAAAACGGGGAACGTGAAGCTGACTTTGTCAATCTTGTTCTTTGGGGGAAATTGGCTGAAACCTTGGCAAGCTACGCAACTAAAGGTAGTCTTATCTCTGTGGATGGAGAACTTCGTACCCGTCGCTTTGAGAAAAATGGCCAGATGAACTATGTGACTGAAGTCCTTGCCACAGGATTCCAACTTTTGGAAAGCCGCGCCCAACGTGCTATGCGTGAAAATAACGCAGGACAGGATTTGGCAGATTTGGTCTTGGAAGAGGAAGAATTGCCATTTTAAGCATTGAAAAGTCTGAGTTGGTCTCAGGCTTTTTTATATTGAGAAAGTCAGACTTTTTTCTTGACTATTTTTGACCAAGTGATACAATAGAACTATAAATTAGCACTCGGTTACAAAGAGTGCTAATAATATGTATTTCATCATGGAGGAAAACAGATGTTGAAACCATTAGGAGACCGTGTGGTCTTGAAAATCGAAGAAAAAGAACAAACTGTTGGAGGCTTTGTCCTTGCGGGTTCTGCCCAAGAAAAAACAAAAACAGCCCAAGTTGTAGCTACTGGACAAGGTGTTCGTACCTTGAATGGTGACTTGGTAGCTCCAAGCGTGAAGCCTGGAGACCGTGTCTTAGTTGAAGCCCATGCAGGTCTTGATATCAAAGATGGCGATGAAAAGTATATCATCGTTGGCGAAGCTAACATTTTGGCGATCATTGAAGAATAGAAGGAGAAAGTAAGTATGTCAAAAGAAATTAAATTTTCATCTGATGCTCGTTCAGCTATGGTCCGTGGTGTCGATATCCTTGCAGATACTGTTAAAGTAACCTTGGGACCAAAAGGTCGTAATGTTGTATTGGAAAAATCATTTGGTTCACCATTGATTACCAATGACGGTGTTACTATTGCCAAAGAAATCGAATTGGAAGACCATTTTGAAAATATGGGTGCCAAATTGGTATCAGAAGTAGCTTCAAAAACCAATGATATCGCAGGTGACGGAACGACAACTGCAACTGTCTTGACCCAAGCTATCGTCCGTGAAGGAATCAAAAACGTCACTGCAGGTGCCAACCCAATCGGTATCCGTCGAGGGATTGAAGCAGCGGTTGCCGCAGCTGTAGAAGCCTTGAAAAACAATGCCATCCCTGTTGCCAATAAAGAAGCCATCGCTCAGGTTGCCGCTGTATCTTCTCGTTCTGAAAAAGTCGGCGAATACATCTCTGAAGCCATGGAAAAAGTTGGTAAAGATGGTGTCATCACTATTGAAGAATCACGTGGTATGGAAACAGAGCTTGAAGTCGTAGAAGGAATGCAGTTTGACCGTGGTTATCTATCACAGTACATGGTGACAGATAGCGAAAAAATGGTGGCGGACCTTGAAAATCCATATATTTTGATTACTGACAAGAAGATTTCCAATATTCAAGAAATCTTGCCACTTCTAGAAAGCATTCTCCAAAGCAATCGTCCACTCTTGATTATTGCGGATGATGTAGATGGTGAAGCTCTTCCGACTCTTGTATTGAACAAGATTCGTGGAACCTTCAATGTCGTAGCTGTTAAAGCACCTGGCTTTGGTGACCGTCGTAAGGCTATGTTGGAAGATATCGCTATCTTGACAGGCGGAACAGTCATCACAGAAGATCTTGGTCTTGAGTTGAAAGACGCTACTATTGAGGCGCTAGGTCAAGCAGCGAGAGTAACTGTGGACAAAGATAGCACTGTTATCGTAGAAGGTGCTGGAAATCCTGAAGCTATTTCTCACCGTGTTGCGGTTATCAAGTCACAAATTGAAACTACAACATCTGAATTTGACCGCGAAAAATTGCAAGAACGCTTGGCAAAATTGTCAGGTGGTGTCGCAGTGATCAAGGTCGGTGCTGCAACTGAAACTGAGTTGAAAGAAATGAAACTCCGCATCGAAGATGCCCTCAACGCTACTCGTGCAGCCGTTGAAGAAGGAATCGTTGCAGGTGGTGGAACTGCTCTTGCCAATGTCATTCCAGCCGTAGCTGATTTGGAATTGACAGGAGATGAAGCAACAGGACGTAATATTGTTCTCCGTGCCTTGGAAGAGCCTGTTCGTCAAATCGCCCACAATGCGGGATTCGAAGGTTCTATTGTTATTGACCGTTTGAAAAATGCTGAAGTTGGTACAGGCTTCAACGCAGCAACTGGCGAATGGGTCAACATGATTGAAGAAGGAATCATTGACCCAGTTAAAGTGAGCCGTTCAGCCCTTCAAAATGCAGCATCTGTAGCCAGCTTGATTTTGACAACAGAAGCAGTCGTAGCCAATAAACCGGAACCAGCAGCCCCAGCTCCAGCAATGGATTCAAGCATGATGGGCGGCATGATGTAAAAGTAACTTATAAAAAACACAAAAGGAGGGGACATGCATCCCTCCTTTTATGGTTTTCTCTTCTAAAATTGATTTGAGCTCTCCTAACTTATATGATAAAATAAGACTAGAAAAAGGAGAAGAACATGATTGATGTAGAAGAAATTCTGAGCAAGATGAATCCCAATCAGAAGATTAATTATGACCGTGTTATGCAAAAAATGGTTCAAGTTTGGGAGAAAAATGAGCAACGTCCCACTATTCTCATGCATGTTTGCTGTGCTCCTTGTAGTACCTACACCCTAGAATACCTGACCAAATACGCTGATGTGACTATCTATTTTGCCAATTCCAATATCCATCCCAAGGCAGAATACCACAAGCGGGCTTACGACACCAAGAAATTTGTCAGTGATTTCAATGAGCGAACAGGCAATACGGTCCAGTATTTAGAAGCGCCCTACGAACCAAATGAATACCGGAAGTTAGTCAGAGGGCTGGAAGAAGAACCAGAAGGCGGCGATCGTTGCAAGGTTTGTTTTGACTACCGTCTGGATAAAACGGCGCAAGTAGCTATGGACTTGGGCTTTGACTACTTTGGTTCAGCTTTGACCATCAGTCCCCATAAGAATTCTCAAACCATCAACAGCATCGGAATTGATGTGCAAAAGATTTATACAACCCACTATCTCCCAAGTGATTTCAAGAAAAACCAAGGCTACAAGCGCTCGGTGGAGATGTGCGAGGAGTATGATATTTATCGTCAATGTTATTGTGGATGCGTCTATGCAGCTCAAGCCCAGAATATTGATCTTGTTCAGGTTAAGAAGGATGCCACGGCTTTCTTGTTGGATAAGGATGTTGAAAAAGACTATTCCCACATCAAGTTTACTGTTACTAAATTAGATATATAGAAATCAACCCAGCTGAAAAGCTGGGTTTTTCAAATAAAAAAACCAGGGTTTTCACCCCAGTTTGACAACTTTACCGATTCTTTAGTTCTATGTAGCGTTTGTACCAAATGTTGACATAGGCCTCTGAGAAAGGACCGCGTCCATTGTTAATCCAATCAACAAGGATTTTAACATGCTCTTTCAAAATATAGTCTAAATCATCAGAATACTTCATTTTGCGTTTATGGCGCTCATACTCTTCAACGTCCAAGAGACGCTTTTCACCATCAGTGAAAACCTTGACATCCAAATCATAATCAATGTATTTCAGGGCTTCCTCATCTAGATAGTAAGGACTTGCCATATTGCAATAGTAGGAAATCCCATTATCACGAATCATGGCAATGATATTAAACCAATATTTTTTGTGAAAGTAAACAATAGCCGGTTCTCGAGTCACCCAACGACGACCGTCACTTTCGGTAACAAGTGTGTGGTCGTTGACGCCGATAATGGCGTTCTCTGTTGTTTTTAGTACCATGGTGTCCCGCCAAGTACGGTGAAGACTCCCATCATGCTTATAACTTTGAATTGTAATAAAGTCGCCTTCTTTTGGAAGTTTCATAACTAACCAACTTTCTACAATTTATAAGTTTATCGTTTACTATTATATCATAAATCGGTCTAATTTTTTTGAATTTTACACGAAAATATTAAAGATATTCTCTGAGAGCGCTAGCTATATCCGAAAAATCATAGCCTTTTCGAGCTAAAACTTGAGTTAATCGTTGCTTTAGTTCGTAACCTTCATATTTGCGAGCATACTTAGCATATTGTTTGTCTAGCTCTTTAAAAATGAGTTCTTGAGTCGTTTCTTGGTCGACTTGGCTGTCCAAGTCATCAAAAGCACTTTTAGCATCAGAATAGGAGAAGCCTTTGTTCGTCAAGTTTTGAATGATCTTATCCTGCAAGGCACGAGCGGGAAGCTTTCCCGTGTATTTTTTTAGCAGTTTCTCCGCCACACGTTGAGCAACCTCTGAAAAATTAAAATCCTTTAAAACCTCTTCAATAGTTGATTTGGCAATCCCTTTTTGAGCAAGTTTCTGAGTCAGCACATAAGGCCCATTATCTCCAGAAAGTTGATTGGCATTGATGATAGAGTAGGCATACTGACGATCATTAATCCAGTTATCTTCTTTAAGATTAGCGATAACTTGACTAGTGATTTTTTCATCAATATCATACTTTTTCAGATACTCTCTCACTTCCTTTTCGGTTCGAGCTTTAAATGATAGATGGTAGAGGGCGAGGTTCTTACCATAAGAAAACTGAGCAAAGTCCTGAATCTCGGTAAGTTCCTCTTTACTAATGACCTTATCTCGAGATAGCATAAAACGGACAATGGTATCCTCTGTGATATAAGAGGTTTGCTGATGATCTAGCTCCATTAAGTAGAGGCGTTTTTTCTTTTCAAGTTTTGTGATTTTCATAGTTCTATTATACCCTAAAATGTGATAAGATAGGGGTATGAATCTGAAAGTCAAACAAAAAATACCTTTAAAAATCAAGCGGATGGGCATCAATGGTGAGGGAATCGGTTTCTACCAGAAAACCCTCGTTTTTGTGCCAGGCGCCCTCAAAGGAGAAGACATCTATTGTCAAATTACTTCTATTAAACGCAACTTTGTTGAAGCAAAATTACTAAAGGTTAATAAGAAGTCTAAATTTCGGGTCGTGCCAGCTTGTACCATTTATAATGAATGTGGTGGTTGCCAAATCATGCACCTCCACTACGATAAACAGTTAGAGTTTAAAACAGATTTGCTCCACCAAGCCCTGAAAAAATTTGCTCCTGCAGGATATGAAAACTATGAAATCCGTCCAACTATCGGAATGCAGGAACCAAAGTACTACCGTGCTAAGCTTCAATTCCAGACTCGGAAATTTAAAAATCAGGTCAAGGCAGGTTTGTATGCGCAAAACTCTCATTATCTCGTAGAGTTGAAAGACTGCTTGGTACAAGATAAGGAAACCCAAGTGATAGCGAATCGCCTAGCTGAACTTCTTACTTACCACCAAATCCCCATCACCGATGAGAGAAAAACGCTCGGTGTTCGCACCATCATGGTACGCAGAGCAAGAAAAACGGGGCAAGTTCAAATAATCATTGTTACGAATCGTCAGCTTAATTTAACCCAGCTGGTAAAAGACTTAGTTAAAGATTTTCCAGAAGTCGTCACGGTTGCAGTCAATACAAACACAGCAAAAACAAGTGAAATCTATGGTGAAAAGACGGAAATTATCTGGGGCCAAGAGAGCATTCAAGAAGGAGTACTCGACTATGAGTTTTCTCTCTCGCCCCGAGCTTTTTATCAACTTAATCCGGAGCAGACAGAAATTCTCTATAATGAAGCAATTAAGGCTCTGGATGTCAGCAAAGAAGACCATCTAATCGATGCCTATTGCGGTGTTGGGACGATTGGATTTGCCTTCGCAAAGAAGGTCAAGAGTCTCAGAGGAATGGATATTATTCCGGAAGCCATAGAAGATGCCAAGCGAAATGCTCAAAAAATGGGGTTTGACAATACCCATTACGAAGCGGGGACAGCAGAAGAGACTATTCCACGCTGGTATCAAGATGGCTACCGAGCGGATGCATTGATAGTTGACCCTCCTCGTACAGGCTTAGATGATAAGCTGTTGGAAACCATTCTGACCTATGTCCCAGAAAAAATGGTCTATGTATCCTGCAATGTTTCGACCTTGGCACGAGATTTGGTTAAACTGGTAAAAGTTTATGATCTCCAGTATATCCAGTCAGTCGATATGTTTCCCCACACTGCACGAACAGAAGCAGTAGTTAAGTTAGTGAAGAAAAGAAAAAATTAAATTCACTAAAAAAAGTCCTTGACAAAGGTAAAAAAGTAGGTATAATAGAAAGAGTCGAAAAGCTCAGGTCCGTTGGTCAAGGGGTTAAGACACCGCCTTTTCACGGCGGTAACACGGGTTCGAATCCCGTACGGACTATGGTGTATTGCGGTTAAAAAAACTTGAAAAAAGTTTAAAAAATCTGTTGACAGCGACAGGTAGCTGTGATATACTAATATAGTTGTCGCTTGAGAGAATGAGTGACAAAGACCTTTGAAAACTGAACAAGACGAACCAATGTGCAGGGCACTATAACTAAGGTTATAGTACTGAACAATGAAAAAACAATAAATCTGTCAGTGACAGAAATGAGTGAGAACTCAAACTTTTAATGAGAGTTTGATCCTGGCTCAGGACGAACGCTGGCGGCGTGCCTAATACATGCAAGTAGAACGCTGAAGGAGGAGCTTGCTTCTCTGGATGAGTTGCGAACGGGTGAGTAACGCGTAGGTAACCTGCCTGGTAGCGGGGGATAACTATTGGAAACGATAGCTAATACCGCATAATAGTAGATGTTGCATGACATTTGCTTAAAAGGTGCAATTGCATCACT
>NZ_GL732470.1:134352-140061 GCF_000187645.1 Streptococcus sp. C300 | reverse complement strand
TCAGGTCCGTTGGTCAAGGGGTTAAGACACCGCCTTTTCACGGCGGTAACACGGGTTCGAATCCCGTACGGACTATGGTGTATTGCGGCTAAAAAAACTTGAAAAAAGTTTAAAAAATCTGTTGACAGAGCAGGTAGCTGTGATATACTAATATAGTTGTCGCTTGAGAGAATGAGTGACAAAGACCTTTGAAAACTGAACAAGACGAACCAATGTGCAGGGCACTATAACTAAGGTTATAGTACTGAACAATGAAAAAACAATAAATCTGTCAGTGACAGAAATGAGTGAGAACTCAAACTTTTAATGAGAGTTTGATCCTGGCTCAGGACGAACGCTGGCGGCGTGCCTAATACATGCAAGTAGAACGCTGAAGGAGGAGCTTGCTTCTCTGGATGAGTTGCGAACGGGTGAGTAACGCGTAGGTAACCTGCCTGGTAGCGGGGGATAACTATTGGAAACGATAGCTAATACCGCATAATAGTAGATGTTGCATGACATTTGCTTAAAAGGTGCAATTGCATCACTACCAGATGGACCTGCGTTGTATTAGCTAGTTGGTGAGGTAACGGCTCACCAAGGCGACGATACATAGCCGACCTGAGAGGGTGATCGGCCACACTGGGACTGAGACACGGCCCAGACTCCTACGGGAGGCAGCAGTAGGGAATCTTCGGCAATGGACGGAAGTCTGACCGAGCAACGCCGCGTGAGTGAAGAAGGTTTTCGGATCGTAAAGCTCTGTTGTAAGAGAAGAACGAGTGTGAGAGTGGAAAGTTCACACTGTGACGGTATCTTACCAGAAAGGGACGGCTAACTACGTGCCAGCAGCCGCGGTAATACGTAGGTCCCGAGCGTTGTCCGGATTTATTGGGCGTAAAGCGAGCGCAGGCGGTTAGATAAGTCTGAAGTTAAAGGCTGTGGCTTAACCATAGTACGCTTTGGAAACTGTTTAACTTGAGTGCAAGAGGGGAGAGTGGAATTCCATGTGTAGCGGTGAAATGCGTAGATATATGGAGGAACACCGGTGGCGAAAGCGGCTCTCTGGCTTGTAACTGACGCTGAGGCTCGAAAGCGTGGGGAGCAAACAGGATTAGATACCCTGGTAGTCCACGCCGTAAACGATGAGTGCTAGGTGTTAGACCCTTTCCGGGGTTTAGTGCCGCAGCTAACGCATTAAGCACTCCGCCTGGGGAGTACGACCGCAAGGTTGAAACTCAAAGGAATTGACGGGGGCCCGCACAAGCGGTGGAGCATGTGGTTTAATTCGAAGCAACGCGAAGAACCTTACCAGGTCTTGACATCCCTCTGACCGCTCTAGAGATAGAGTTTTCCTTCGGGACAGAGGTGACAGGTGGTGCATGGTTGTCGTCAGCTCGTGTCGTGAGATGTTGGGTTAAGTCCCGCAACGAGCGCAACCCCTATTGTTAGTTGCCATCATTCAGTTGGGCACTCTAGCGAGACTGCCGGTAATAAACCGGAGGAAGGTGGGGATGACGTCAAATCATCATGCCCCTTATGACCTGGGCTACACACGTGCTACAATGGCTGGTACAACGAGTCGCAAGCCGGTGACGGCAAGCTAATCTCTTAAAGCCAGTCTCAGTTCGGATTGTAGGCTGCAACTCGCCTACATGAAGTCGGAATCGCTAGTAATCGCGGATCAGCACGCCGCGGTGAATACGTTCCCGGGCCTTGTACACACCGCCCGTCACACCACGAGAGTTTGTAACACCCGAAGTCGGTGAGGTAACCTTTTAGGAGCCAGCCGCCTAAGGTGGGATAGATGATTGGGGTGAAGTCGTAACAAGGTAGCCGTATCGGAAGGTGCGGCTGGATCACCTCCTTTCTAAGGATAAGGAACTGCACATTGGTCTTGTTTAGTCTTGAGAGGTCTTGTGGGGCCTTAGCTCAGCTGGGAGAGCGCCTGCTTTGCACGCAGGAGGTCAGCGGTTCGATCCCGCTAGGCTCCATTGGTGAGAGATCACCAAGTAATGCACATTGAAAATTGAATATCTATATCAAATAGTAACAAGAAAATAAACCGAAACGCTGTAGTATTAAAAGAGTTTATGACTGAAAGGTCAAAAAATAAGGTTAAGTTAATAAGGGCGCACGGTGGATGCCTTGGCACTAGGAGCCGAAGAAGGACGTGACAAACGACGATATGCCTTGGGTAGCTGTAAGTAAGCGATGATCCAGGGATTTCCGAATGGGGGAACCCAACAGGTACTACCTGTTACCCGCATCTGTTAAGGATGTGAGGAGGAAGACGCAGTGAACTGAAACATCTAAGTAGCTGCAGGAAGAGAAAGCAAAAGCGATTGCCTTAGTAGCGGCGAGCGAAACGGCAGGAGGGCAAACCGAAGAGTTTACTCTTCGGGGTTGTAGGACTGCAATGTGGACTCAAAGATTATAGAAGAATGATTTGGGAAGATCAGCCAAAGAGAGTAATAGCCTCGTATTTAAAATAGTCTTTGTACCTAGCAGTATCCTGAGTACGGCGGGACACGTGAAATCCCGTCGGAATCTGGGAGGACCATCTCCCAACCCTAAATACTCCCTAGTGACCGATAGTGAACCAGTACCGTGAGGGAAAGGTGAAAAGCACCCCGGGAGGGGAGTGAAATAGAACCTGAAACCGTGTGCCTACAACAAGTTCGAGCCCGTTAATGGGTGAGAGCGTGCCTTTTGTAGAATGAACCGGCGAGTTACGATATGATGCGAGGTTAAGTTGAAGAGACGGAGCCGCAGGGAAACCGAGTCTGAATAGGGCGCTTTAGTATCATGTCGTAGACCCGAAACCATGTGACCTACCCATGAGCAGGTTGAAGGTGCGGTAAGACGCACTGGAGGACCGAACCAGGGCACGTTGAAAAGTGCTTGGATGACTTGTGGGTAGCGGAGAAATTCCAAACGAACTTGGAGATAGCTGGTTCTCTCCGAAATAGCTTTAGGGCTAGCGTCGACATAAAGATTCTTGGAGGTAGAGCACTGTTTGGGTGAGGGGTCCATCCCGGATTACCAATCTCAGATAAACTCCGAATGCCAATGAATTATGGTCGGCAGTCAGACTGCGAGTGCTAAGATCCGTAGTCGAAAGGGAAACAGCCCAGACCACCAGCTAAGGTCCCAAAATAATTGTTAAGTGGAAAAGGATGTGGGGTTGCACAGACAACTAGGATGTTAGCTTAGAAGCAGCTATTCATTCAAAGAGTGCGTAATAGCTCACTAGTCGAGTGACCCTGCGCCGAAAATGTACCGGGGCTAAAACAATTTACCGAAGCTGTGGATACCTTTATAGGTATGGTAGGAGAGCGTTCTATGTGTGAAGAAGGTATACCGTGAGGAGTGCTGGAACGCATAGAAGTGAGAATGCCGGTATGAGTAGCGAAAGACAGGTGAGAATCCTGTCCACCGTAAGACTAAGGTTTCCAGGGGAAGGCTCGTCCGCCCTGGGTTAGTCGGGACCTAAGGAGAGACCGAAAGGTGTATCCGATGGACAACAGGTTGATATTCCTGTACTAGAGTATGTAGTGATGGAGGGACGCAGTAGGCTAACTAAAGCAGACGAATGGAAGTGTCTGTCTAAGCAGTGAGGTGTGAATTGAGTCAAATGCTTAATTCTATAACATTGAGCTGTGATGGGGAGCGAAGTTTAGTAGCGAAGTTAGTGACGTCACACTGCCAAGAAAAGCTTCTAGCGTTTAAACATACTCTACCCGTACCGCAAACCGACACAGGTAGTCGAGGCGAGTAGCCTCAGGTGAGCGAGAGAACTCTCGTTAAGGAACTCGGCAAAATGACCCCGTAACTTCGGGAGAAGGGGTGCTGACTTTATGTCAGCCGCAGTGAATAGGCCCAAGCAACTGTTTATCAAAAACACAGCTCTCTGCTAAATCGTAAGATGATGTATAGGGGGTGACGCCTGCCCGGTGCTGGAAGGTTAAGAGGAGTGCTTAGGAGTAATCCGAAGGTATGAATTGAAGCCCCAGTAAACGGCGGCCGTAACTATAACGGTCCTAAGGTAGCGAAATTCCTTGTCGGGTAAGTTCCGACCCGCACGAAAGGCGTAATGATTTGGGCACTGTCTCAACGAGAGACTCGGTGAAATTTTAGTACCTGTGAAGATGCAGGTTACCCGCGACAGGACGGAAAGACCCCATGGAGCTTTACTGCAGTTTGATATTGAGTGTCTGTACCACATGTACAGGATAGGTAGGAGTCTATGAGATCGGGACGCCAGTTTCGAAGGAGACGTTGTTGGGATACTACCCTTGTGTTATGGCCACTCTAACCCGGATAGGTTATCCCTATCGGAGACAGTGTCTGACGGGCAGTTTGACTGGGGCGGTCGCCTCCTAAAAGGTAACGGAGGCGCCCAAAGGTTCCCTCAGAATGGTTGGAAATCATTCGCAGAGTGTAAAGGTATAAGGGAGCTTGACTGCGAGAGCTACAACTCGAGCAGGGACGAAAGTCGGGCTTAGTGATCCGGTGGTTCCGTATGGAAGGGCCATCGCTCAACGGATAAAAGCTACCCTGGGGATAACAGGCTTATCTCCCCCAAGAGTTCACATCGACGGGGAGGTTTGGCACCTCGATGTCGGCTCGTCGCATCCTGGGGCTGTAGTCGGTCCCAAGGGTTGGGCTGTTCGCCCATTAAAGCGGCACGCGAGCTGGGTTCAGAACGTCGTGAGACAGTTCGGTCCCTATCCGTCGCGGGCGTAGGAAATTTGAGAGGATCTGCTCCTAGTACGAGAGGACCAGAGTGGACTTACCGCTGGTGTACCAGTTGTCTTGCCAAAGGCATCGCTGGGTAGCTATGTAGGGAAGGGATAAACGCTGAAAGCATCTAAGTGTGAAACCCACCTCAAGATGAGATTTCCCATGATTTTATATCAGTAAGAGCCCTGAGAGATGATCAGGTAGATAGGTTAGAAGTGGAAGTGTGGCGACACATGTAGCGGACTAATACTAATAGCTCGAGGACTTATCCAAAGTAACTGAGAATATGAAAGCGGACGGTTTTCTTGGTATTTGATAGATATTCAATTTTGAGTAGGTATTACTCAGAGTTAAGTGACGATAGCCTAGGAGATACACCTGTACCCATGCCGAACACAGCAGTTAAGCCCTAGAACGCCGGAAGTAGTTGGGGGTTGCCCCCTGTGAGATATGGAAGTCGCTTAGCTCGAGGGAGTTTAGCTTAGTTGTAATTGAGAGGAAATCGAAATTACAATCGGCGGATGAGAGAAACGAAGTTTCTTACCGTTGGCTGAGCTAGACTCCGCCCTTTGGGAGTTTAGCTCAGCTGGGAGAGCATCTGCCTTACAAGCAGAGGGTCAGCGGTTCGATCCCGTTAACTCCCATAGGTCCCGTAGTGTAGCGGTTATCACGTCGCCCTGTCACGGCGAAGATCGCGGGTTCGATTCCCGTCGGGACCGTTTAAGATAACGGAAGTTATTTTAGACTCGTTAGCTCAGTTGGTAGAGCAATTGACTTTTAATCAATGGGTCACTGGTTCGAGCCCAGTACGGGTCATATTTGCGGGTTTGGCGGAATTGGCAGACGCACCAGATTTAGGATCTGGCGCTTAACGGCGTGGGGGTTCAAGTCCCTTAACCGCATAATAGAAATCAGCCGGCTTAGCTCAGTTGGTAGAGCATCTGATTTGTAATCGAGAGGGTCGCGTGTTCAAGTCATGTAGCC
>NZ_GL732470.1:130507-134317 GCF_000187645.1 Streptococcus sp. C300 | reverse complement strand
ATCCGCCATAGCTCAGTTGGTAGTAGCGCATGACTGTTAATCATGATGTCGTAGGTTCGAGTCCTACTGGCGGAGTATAGATTGAAACGTTCAATTGAGCGTTTTTTTATTTATAAATATAGTGGATTGTTGAAATTTCAAATTTTAATTTTTAAATCTGTAATTACCTCTTTATTTTATTTATAGTTCGTTTAGCTTTAAATTCTTCTTTTATAGGATTTGAAGCTTTTTTAGTTCCTTTTTTTGTTAGACTAGTGTTACTAATAAGAAAGGGAATTTTTATATGCTTCAGAAATTTTATGATCGAGCATTTGTCTTTTTGAAACTAGTTGAACAAGAATATGCCTCTTTAGGCCAGAGTTGTTCAGAGTGGGAATCACTTCATCTCCGTTTTTTACTATATTACTTAATCCGATTTAAAATTAAAAGTGATAGGGACTTTTCTCTATATCACTTTAGAACAGCTTATCGTCTATATCTAGAGAAATTACTGCAAGGTGGTACAACTCTCATCCAATAGGAAGTATCTATATCATAATTACGAACGATTGTTGTGGATATATTTTAAAAAATATAGAATTAGCTTATAATCAAAGGTTTTTATATTTAGAAATGAAAGAATTTCCAAATCTTTTCTACTGTTTCTTCTTGATAAAATAGTGTTTTTTTCTTATAATAAATTGTAAGATATAATTGTGGGTGAAATTCCTGCCATGTATATGAGAAAGGACGAGCTCCTAGTAGCTCAGACGAATTTTATTATGACTTCAGTTGTTGTTGTAGGTACCCAGTGGGGTGATGAAGGTAAAGGGAAAATTACAGATTTTCTTTCTGCTAATGCAGAGGTAATTGCTCGTTATCAAGGTGGTGATAATGCTGGTCACACGATTGTGATCGATGGTAAGAAATTTAAGTTGCACTTGATTCCATCTGGAATTTTCTTTCCTGAAAAAATCTCTGTTATTGGGAATGGGATGGTCGTGAATCCAAAATCCCTTGTGAAAGAGTTGACTTATCTTCATGAGGAAGATGTGACAACTGATAACTTGCGTATTTCTGATCGTGCGCATGTTATTTTGCCTTATCACATTGAGTTGGATCGCTTGCAGGAAGAAGCTAAGGGTGACAATAAGATTGGTACTACAATCAAGGGAATCGGTCCAGCATATATGGACAAGGCTGCTCGTGTTGGAATTCGTATTGCAGATCTTTTGGATAAGGATATTTTCCGTGAACGTTTGGAACGCAATCTTGCGGAGAAGAATCGTTTGTTTGAAAAATTATATGATAGTACCCCTATTTCAGTTGACGATATTTTTGAAGAATACTATGAGTATGGTCAACAAATCAAGCAATACGTGACAGATACATCCGTTATCTTGAATGATGCGCTTGATAATGGCAAACGTGTGCTGTTTGAAGGTGCGCAAGGTGTTATGCTAGATATTGACCAAGGTACGTATCCATTTGTTACATCGTCAAACCCTGTCGCTGGTGGTGTGACAATTGGGTCTGGTGTTGGTCCAAGTAAGATTGACAAGGTTGTAGGTGTCTGTAAAGCTTACACAAGTCGTGTAGGAGACGGACCTTTCCCAACTGAATTATTTGATGAAGTGGGAAATCGCATCCGTGAAGTAGGTCATGAATACGGTACAACAACTGGCCGTCCACGTCGTGTGGGTTGGTTTGACTCAGTTGTGATGCGTCACAGCCGCCGTGTATCTGGGATTACCAATCTTTCATTGAACTCTATAGATGTTTTGAGTGGTTTGGATACTGTGAAAATCTGTGTCGCCTATGATCTTGATGGTCAACGTATTGATTACTATCCTGCTAGTCTTGAGCAGTTGAAACGTTGTAAGCCAATCTACGAGGAATTGCCAGGTTGGTCAGAAGACATCACTGGAGTCCGTAATTTGGAAGACCTTCCTGAGAATGCACGTAACTATGTTCGTCGTGTAAGCGAGTTGGTTGGTGTTCGTATCTCAACTTTCTCAGTAGGACCTGGTCGTGAACAAACTAATATTTTAGAAAGTGTTTGGTCATAGGAGATTTTTAAGATTAGTTTAAGACAGGTTGGGTATACTATAGACAGTTACAAGAAGACCTCCTAACTTGTTGTAACAAATATCCTAAACTTTTCTTTTTCATAATAATCTCCCTATTAAGTCACCGCATTCGGTGGCTTTTTTTGTGTTGAGAATCATGATATAATAATAAAATCGATAAGTAGGAAAAGAGAAGAACGATGAATTATACAGTTGAAGAAAAAGAAGCCTTTATGAGAGAGGCTTTGAGAGAGGCTGAGATTGCCTTAGAACACGATGAAATTCCAATTGGTTGTGTGATTGTCAAGGATGGAGAAATCATTGGTAGGGGGCATAATGCGCGCGAGGAGTTGCAACGGGCGGTCATGCATGCAGAAATCATGGCTATAGAGAATGCGAATGTGAGTGAAGAGAGTTGGCGCCTGCTGGATTGCACGCTTTTTGTGACCATTGAGCCTTGTGTCATGTGTAGCGGGGCGATTGGGCTTGCCCGTATTCCAAACGTGGTTTACGGGGCTAAAAACCAGAAATTTGGTGCAGCTGGAAGTCTGTACGATATTTTGACAGATGAGCGTCTCAATCATCGTGTAGAGGTAGAAGCGGGAATTTTGGAAGATGATTGTGCAGCGATTATGCAGGACTTTTTCCGAAATCGACGGAAAAAATAATTTCTCTTTAAAAACCGAGGGGAATGTGGTATAATAAATAGTGGAGCAACAGTTCTGCGTGAAGCGGGTCAGGGGAGGAATCCAGCAGCCCTAAGCGATGTGAATTGTGTGCTCTTTTTTCGTGCTTTTTTCGAATAAATAAGATAAAATAGCCTAGAATAAATGATTATAGAATAGAAAAGAGAAAGATATGAAAATTCGTGGTTTTGAATTGGTTTCGAGTTTTACAGATGAAAATTTGTTACCGAAGCGAGAGACAGCCCATGCAGCTGGTTATGATTTAAAGGTTGCAGAACGCACTGTGATTGCTCCAGGAGAGATTGTTTTGGTTCCGACAGGGATTAAGGCCTATATGCAGCCGACAGAAGTGCTCTATCTCTATGACCGTTCATCAAACCCTCGCAAGAAGGGCTTGGTCTTGATTAACTCAGTTGGGGTCATTGATGGGGATTATTATGGAAATCCTGGGAATGAAGGTCATATCTTTGCTCAGATGAAAAACATTACTGAACAGGAAGTCGTCCTCGAAGTTGGAGAACGTGTAGTCCAGGCTGTCTTTGCACCATTTTTGATTGCAGACGGAGATGAAGCGGATGGCGTGCGGACTGGTGGTTTTGGGTCAACTGGACACTAAGATGAAGATTATCTTTGTACGTCATGGGGAGCCAGATTACCGTGAGTTAGAGGAACGTTCTTATACAGGTTTTGGGATGGATTTAGCACCTTTATCTGAGAAAGGACGGCAACAAGCTCAGGAACTTTGGCAAAATCCTTTGCTACAATCGGCTAATCTACTAGTGACTTCAGCAGTAACGAGAGCTTTAGAAACGGCTTTTTATGTATCTTGTGCTACTGGCCTTCCTTTGAGGGTGGAGCCTTTGTTACACGAATGGCAGGTCTATGAATCAGGCATAGATAGATTTGAAGAGGCTAGAACACTATTTCTAGAAAACAAGGGGGAGTTACTTTCTAATAGTCCTATTCAATATGAGACAGCTACGGAAATGAAGTCTCGGTTTCTAGAATGTATGGCTAAGTATAGAGACTACCAGACTGTGGTAGTTGTCACTCATCGAATGCTCATGCGCCAATTT
>NZ_GL732470.1:62061-130487 GCF_000187645.1 Streptococcus sp. C300 | reverse complement strand
TGGCGTGCGGACTGGTGGTTTTGGGTCAACTGGACACTAAGATGAAGATTATCTTTGTACGTCATGGGGAGCCAGATTACCGTGAGTTAGAGGAACGTTCTTATACAGGTTTTGGGATGGATTTAGCACCTTTATCTGAGAAAGGACGGCAACAAGCTCAGGAACTTTGGCAAAATCCTTTGCTACAATCGGCTAATCTACTAGTGACTTCAGCAGTAACGAGAGCTTTAGAAACGGCTTTTTATGTATCTTGTGCTACTGGCCTTCCTTTGAGGGTGGAGCCTTTGTTACACGAATGGCAGGTCTATGAATCAGGCATAGATAGATTTGAAGAGGCTAGAACACTATTTCTAGAAAACAAGGGGGAGTTACTTTCTAATAGTCCTATTCAATATGAGACAGCTACGGAAATGAAGTCTCGGTTTCTAGAATGTATGGCTAAGTATAGAGACTACCAGACTGTGGTAGTTGTCACTCATCGAATGCTCATGCGCCAATTTGTACCAGACGAGAAGATTGATTTTTGCCAAGTGATCGAGTGTGAGGTAGAGATTTAGAAAGAGGTTTATCATCGCAAAGAAAAAAGCGACATTTGTGTGTCGAAATTGTGAATATAATTCACCTAAGTATCTAGGACGTTGTCCCAACTGTGGAGCTTGGTCTTCTTTTGTAGAAGAAATCGAGGTTGTCGAGGTTAAGAATGCGCGTGTGTCCTTGACGGGTGAGAAAACTAAGCCCATGAAACTGGCTGAAGTAACGTCTATCAATGTCAATCGAACCAAGACCGAGATGGAGGAATTTAACCGTGTGCTTGGAGGCGGAGTGGTACCAGGAAGTCTCGTCCTTATCGGTGGGGATCCAGGAATCGGGAAATCAACCCTTCTCCTACAAGTTTCAACCCAGTTGTCTCAAGTGGGAACTGTTCTCTATGTCAGTGGGGAGGAGTCTGCCCAGCAAATCAAGCTACGAGCAGAGCGCTTGGGGGATATTGATAGCGAGTTTTATCTCTATGCAGAGACCAATATGCAGAGTGTTCGATCTGAGGTGGAGCGCATCCAACCAGATTTTCTCATCATCGACTCTATCCAGACGATTATGTCTCCTGAGATTTCAGGGGTGCAGGGGTCTGTGTCTCAGGTTCGTGAAGTAACGGCTGAACTCATGCAGTTGGCGAAGACTAATAACATTGCTATCTTTATCGTAGGACATGTGACCAAGGAAGGGACCTTGGCTGGTCCGCGTATGTTGGAGCATATGGTGGATACGGTGCTTTACTTTGAAGGGGAGCGTCACCATACCTTTCGTATCTTGAGGGCAGTCAAAAACCGTTTTGGTTCCACTAATGAGATTGGGATTTTTGAGATGCAGTCGGGTGGATTGGTTGAGGTCCTCAATCCGAGTCAAGTTTTCCTAGAGGAGCGTTTGGATGGGGCTACTGGCTCGTCAATCGTTGTGACCATGGAAGGGACCCGTCCGATTTTGGCGGAGGTTCAGGCTTTGGTAACACCAACCATGTTTGGAAATGCTAAACGTACGACGACTGGACTTGATTTCAATCGTGCAAGTCTGATTATGGCTGTTTTGGAAAAACGAGCAGGGCTTCTCTTGCAAAACCAGGATGCCTATCTCAAATCTGCTGGTGGTGTAAAATTGGATGAGCCTGCCATTGACTTGGCTGTTGCAGTGGCTATTGCCTCTAGTTACAAGGACAAGCCTACCAATCCTCAGGAATGTTTTGTGGGTGAACTGGGCTTGACCGGAGAAATTCGGCGCGTGAATCGCATCGAACAACGCATCAATGAAGCGGAAAAATTGGGCTTTACCAAGATTTATGTACCCAAGAATTCCTTGACAGGAATCACTCCACCCAAGGAAATTGAAGTCATTGGTGTGACGACTATTCAGGAAGTTTTGAAAAAGGTCTTTGCATAATCCGTGACAAATCCTCTTAAAAATGATAAGATAGGAGAAATATTTGATTATCAAATTTTTGAGGAGGGAATCGTGTCGTATTTTGAACAGTTTATGCAAGCCAATCAGGCTTATGTTGCCCTACATGGGCAGTTAAATCTGCCACTTAAACCCAAAACCAGAGTAGCTATCGTGACCTGTATGGACTCACGTCTACACGTTGCGCAAGCTCTAGGTTTGGCCCTTGGGGATGCTCATATCTTGCGGAATGCGGGTGGTCGAGTAACTGAGGACATGATTCGTTCACTGGTGATTTCCCAGCAACAAATGGGGACAAGAGAAATCGTGGTGCTTCACCATACAGACTGTGGAGCTCAAACCTTTCAAAATGAAAGTTTTCATGAACATTTGAAACACGAGCTCGGAGTTGATGTGTCTGGTCAAGACTTTTTACCATTTCAGGATGTGGAAGAGAGCGTGAGAGAGGATATGCAATTGCTTCGAGAATCTCCACTGATTCCTGATGATGTGGTTATTTCAGGTGCTGTCTATGATGTGGATACAGGAAGTATGAGAGAAGTATACTAACTTTATCTCGAAAAAATCTCATCCTAGCATAAAATCGATTGTTAAAATGTAGGATTTTTAGTTTTAATATAGCTAATATAAAATAGTAAAAAACAAGGGTATAAATGTTTGCCCTTGTTTTATTTTTGATTGAAAAATAAAGGAAAAAGCGCTACAATGGTAAATGGAAAATGTTGTGTGAAAAACAAGTGATACATAAATACCGGAGGAAATCATGTCTTTTTCTGATTTAAAGCTGTTTGCCCTTTCTTCAAATAGAGAATTGGCAGAGCGTGTGGCGCAAGAGATTGGGATAGAGTTGGGGAAATCGACTGTTCGTCAATTTTCAGATGGGGAGATTCAGGTCAATATCGAAGAATCAATCCGTGGAAAACACGTCTTTATCCTACAATCAACGAGCTCACCTGTAAATGACAATCTGCTCGAAATTTTGATCATGGTAGATGCCTTGAAGCGGGCTAGTGCAGAATCCGTCAACGTTGTTATGCCTTACTATGGTTACGCACGTCAGGATAGAAAAGCGAGAGCGCGTGAGCCAATCACTGCAAAACTTGTGGCAAATATGCTAGAAGTGGCTGGTGTGGATCGTTTGTTGACGATTGACTTGCACGCTGCGCAGATTCAGGGATTCTTTGATATTCCTGTGGATCACTTGATGGGCGCTCCATTGATTGCGGACTACTTTGAACGTCGTGGAATGGTTGGGCAAGACTATGTTGTTGTCAGTCCAGACCATGGTGGTGTGACTCGTGCTCGTAAATTGGCAGAGTTTTTGAAAACTCCGATTGCAATTATTGACAAACGTCGTAGCGTGGACAAGATGAATACCAGTGAAGTGATGAACATCATCGGTAAGGTAGAAGGCAAGACTTGTATCTTGATTGACGATATGATTGATACCGCTGGAACAATCTGCCATGCGGCGGATGCACTTGCTGAAGCAGGCGCAGTTGCGGTCTATGCAAGCTGTACACACCCAGTTCTTTCGGGGCCAGCTATGGACAATATCCAAAAATCAGCTATTGAAAAATTGGTTGTTTTGGATACCATCTACTTGCCAGAAGATCGTTTGATTGATAAGATTGAGCAAATCTCTATTGCTCATCTCTTAGGTGATGCTATTATCCGTATCCACGAAAAACGTCCTCTTTCTCCATTATTTAGTATCGAGAAAAAAATCTAAACTTTCACTTGAATAAACGAATTTCCTGGCAAGCTTTTTCTCTTGCTAGGAATTTTTTTGTAGTCAAAATCTGCAAGCCTTTTCAAAATATGCTATACTGAGAAAAAAGGAGGATTTCTATGAGCCAAGAATTTATCAATCCAAGTGATGGTGTGGTACGTCAGTATCTTGCAACCAGTAAAACGTTAGCGGTAGTAGGCTTGTCCGATCGTGAAGAAACAACTAGCAATCGAGTGACTAAGGAAATGCAGGCTCGAGGCTATAAAATCATTCCAGTTAATCCCAAGGTTGCAGGTGGTGAAATTTTGGGAGAAAAGGCTTATGCAAGCCTAGCTGAGATTCCTTTTCCTGTCGATATTGTCAATGTTTACCGTCGTAGTGAGTTTTTGCCCGATGTGGCGCGTGATTTTCTCAAAGCTGATGCTAAGATTTTCTGGGCACAACTGGGACTTGAAAGCTTAGAAGCAGAAGAAATCTTGCGTGCTGGAGGATGCGACGACATCGTAATGAATCGCTGTATCAAGAGAGAGCACACACGCTTAATTCTTGAACAATAAAAGGTAGCCATGGGCTACCTTTTGTCTTAGAAAATACCAATCAATGCCTGCATGCCTAGGCTGGTTAAGATGATGGCAATCCAGCAAAGGGCACCAAGAAGAATGGACTTGCCGCTGGATTTGATCAATCCAATGAGATTGGTTTTGAGACCGATAGCGCTCATGGCCATGACGATAAGGAATTTGGAGAGTTGCTTAAGAGGGGTAAAGATACTACCGGACACACCGAGAGAGGTAAGGAGAGTCGTTAAGAGAGAAGCCAAGATAAAGTAAAGGATAAAAAGTGGGAAGACTTTTTTTAGTTGGAAACCCTGGCTATTTTTTTGTTGGCGACTTTGCCAGAAGGAGAGAAAGAGCGTGATAGGAATAATGGCAAGGGTGCGTGTGAGTTTAACAATAGTTGCAGACTCAAGGGTATTGGTCTGATAAAGACTGTCCCATGCGCTGGCTGTGGCCGTTACAGAAGAAGTATCATTGACCGCAGTTCCTGCAAAGAGGGCGAAGCCTTCATTTGATAGATGAAGCCAGGTTCCTAGAGTTGGAAAGATGAGTGCCGCTAAGACATTGAAGAAAAAGATAACGGAAATGGCTTGGGCAACTTCTTTTTCCTTGGCATGGATAACGGGTGCTGTCGCAGCAATGGCAGAACCTCCACAGATCGAAGAACCCACTCCAATCAAGGTAGCCAGTTTAGTATTCAAAGCAAAAAAGCGCTGGAAGAGGTAGGCTACAATCAAGGAAATCGAAATGGTGGAGAGGATAACAGGGAGCGAAGATTGCCCGACTGCGAATACTTGCGAGATATTGAGACCAAAACCGAGCAAAATAACGGCATATTGAAGTAATTTCTTGGAACTAAATGTCAAGCCGGCATCCAGTTGTTTATAGGCTGATAGAAAAGGGTGAAGGAGCATCCCCGCAAAAATCGCAAAGACAGGTGCTCCCACGACAGGAAAGAATCCTCCTAGGTACCAGGATATGAAAGAAATGAGAAGGCAGGCCAAGATTCCTGCCCCATTTTTTGATAAAAATGACATATAAACCTCCGAAAATAAGCACTTTTTATTATAAGCTTATCCATCAGAAAAGTAAAATAGAAAACAGAAAGGATTAACTCAAAATGTAATTTTGCGGTCAGGGAGCTTTTGTAGTATAATAGTACTATGTTCTGTAAGCAAGGGGGATATCTATGGACTTAACCAAGCGCTTTAATAAACAGTTAGACAAGATTCAAGTTTCCTTGATTCGCCAGTTTGACCAGGCTATTTCGGAGATTCCTGGGGTCTTGCGTTTGACCTTGGGGGAACCTGATTTTACAACGCCAGATCATATCAAGGAGGTAGCCAAGCGAGCCATTGACCAGAACCAATCCTACTATACAGGGATGAGCGGTTTGCTGACTCTACGTCAGGCAGCCAGTGACTTTGTTAAGGAAAAGTACCAACTGGACTATGCTCCTGAAAATGAAATCTTGGTTACAATTGGGGCGACAGAGGCTTTATCTGCTACTTTGACAGCTATTTTGGAAGAGGGAGACAAGGTGCTCTTGCCAGCTCCTGCCTATCCAGGTTATGAACCGATTGTCAATCTGGTTGGGGCAGAGATTGTCGAGATTGATACAACTGAAAATGGTTTTGTTTTGACCCCTGAGATGTTGGAAAAGGCCATTTTGGAGCAGGGTGACAAGCTCAAAGCAGTTATTCTCAACTATCCAGCCAATCCGACAGGAATTACCTATAGTCGGGAGCAGTTGGAAGCCTTGGCAGACGTTTTACGCAAGTATGAGATTTTTGTTGTCTGTGATGAGGTTTACTCAGAATTAACCTATACAGGCGAAGCCCATGTATCTCTGGGAACTATGCTGAGAGACCAAGCTATTATTATCAATGGCTTGTCTAAATCGCATGCTATGACTGGTTGGCGTTTAGGCTTTATCTTTGCTCCTGCGGCCTTCACAGCTCAGTTAATCAAGAGTCACCAGTATTTGGTTACTGCTGCAAATACGATGGCTCAGCATGCTGCGGTGGAGGCTTTGACCGCTGGTAAAAACGACGCAGAGCCTATGAAAAAGGAATACATCCAGCGTCGAGATTATATCATCGAAAAGATGACTGCTCTTGGTTTTGAGATTATCAAACCAGATGGGGCCTTCTATATCTTTGCTAAGATTCCAGCAGGTTACAATCAAGACTCCTTTGCTTTTCTGAAGGATTTTGCCTATAAGAAGGCCGTTGCCTTTATCCCTGGTGCAGCCTTTGGACGTTATGGAGAAGGCTATGTTCGCCTGTCCTATGCAGCCAGCATGGAAACAATCAGAGAGGCCATGAAACGACTTGAGGAGTACATGAGAGAATCATGATTCAGTCTATCACGAGTCAAGGCTTGGTGCTCTACAATCGAAACTTTCGTGAGGATGATAAGCTAGTCAAAATTTTTACCGAGCAGGCGGGCAAGCGCATGTTCTTCGTCAAACACGCTGGTCAATCTAAACTAGCTCCGGTTATTCAGCCCTTGGTGTTGGCAATATTTCTCTTGCGAATCAATGATGACGGGCTTAGCTACATCGAGGATTACCATGAGGTGATGACCTTTCCAAAGATTAATAGTGATCTCTTTGTTATGGCCTATGCTACCTATGTGGCAGCTCTTGCAGATGCTAGTTTGCAGGATAATCAGCAGGATGCTCCCTTGTTTGCTTTCTTGAGGAAGACTCTGGAGTTGATGGAAGCAGGTATAGATTATCAGGTTTTGACCAATATTTTTGAAATTCAAATCTTGACTCGATTTGGAATCAGCCTTAATTTTAATGAGTGTGTCTTTTGCCATCGGGTAGGTCAGGCCTTTGACTTTTCTTTCAAATATGGAGCCTGCCTCTGTCCGGATCATTTTCATGAGGACGAGAAACGTTGCCATCTGAATCCCAACATCCCTTATCTGCTCAATCAATTTCAAGCCATTGATTTTGAGACCTTGGAGACCATTTCGCTCAAGTCTGAAATCAAGCAAGAGCTACGCCAATTTATGGATCAACTCTACGAAGAGTACGTTGGGATTCACCTTAAATCAAAGAAATTTATTGATTCCCTAGCAGACTGGGGACAATTACTAAAAGAGGAAAACAAATGAAAAAAATTGCAGTAGATGCTATGGGGGGCGATTACGCACCTCAAGCCATCGTTGAGGGTGTCAATCAAGCCCTTGCTGATTTTTCAGATATTGAGATTCAACTCTACGGAGATGAAAGTAAGATCAAGCAATATCTAACGGCGACAGAGCGCGTCAGCATTATCCATACGGATGAGAAAATCAACTCAGACGATGAGCCGACAAAAGCTATCCGTAAGAAGAAAAATGCCAGCATGGTATTAGCGGCCAAGGCAGTCAAAGAGGGAGAAGCAGATGCCGTCCTCTCAGCTGGGAACACAGGTGCCTTGTTGGCTGCAGGATTCTTTATCGTGGGTCGTATCAAAAATATCGATCGTCCAGGACTCATGTCGACCTTGCCGACCATCGATGGAAAAGGGTTTGACATGCTAGACCTTGGGGCCAATGCAGAAAATACAGCCCATCATCTGCACCAATACGCTGTCCTAGGTTCCTTCTATGCGAAAAATGTTCGTGGGATTTCGAAACCACGTGTTGGTTTGCTCAACAATGGAACAGAAAGCAGCAAGGGAGATCCGCTTCGTAAGGAAACATACGACTTGTTAGTAGCTGATGAAAGTTTGAACTTTGTCGGAAACGTGGAAGCGCGTGATCTGATGAATGGCGTTGCGGATGTTGTCGTAACAGATGGTTTCACGGGAAACGCTGTTCTCAAATCTATCGAAGGTACAGCTTTGGGAATCATGGGCTTACTTAAAAATGCTATTACGGGTGGTGGCCTTCGAGCGAAGCTAGGTGCTCTACTTCTCAAGGATAGTCTTAAGGGGTTGAAGACACAGCTCAACTATTCAGATGTTGGAGGAGCAGTCTTGTTTGGCGTCAAGGCGCCAGTTGTAAAAACTCATGGCTCAAGTGATGCCAATGCTGTGTACAGTACGATTCGTCAGATTCGTACCATGCTAGAAACAGACGTAGTTGCTCAGACTGCGCGTGAATTTTCAGGAGAATAAAAAAGATGACAGAAAAAGAAATTTTTGACCGTATTGTAACCATTATCCAAGAGAGACAGGGAGAAGACTTTGCCGTAACAGAGGCTTTGAGTTTGAAAGACGATCTAGATGCGGACTCAGTGGATTTGATGGAGTTTGTTTTGACACTAGAAGATGAATTTGGTATCGAAATCACTGATGAGGAAATCGACCAACTTCAAAGTGTAGCGGATGTAGTAGCGATTATTAAAGATAAAAAATAGCCAAAAGCAACATGCAAGTCATGTTGTTTTTTATTTGCAGAAAAAAGAGAAACTTTTAGTAGAAATTGCGAATAAAGAGATGAGAAAGAAAAAGGAGGAACATTTATGTATGTGACTGGTTTTTATCCGTGGTTCATTAAGTGGTTTTTAAAATAAAAATGAATGAATTGTTCATTTTCGAATTGTTTTTCGAATAGATAGGTAAGGAAAAGGGAAGGAGACTATGTGATGTATTTACCAATCTTATTGCCATGGTTGATCAAATGGTATTTAAAATAAATGAAATTTACCTGTTCATTTTAAATTACTTCTCGAAAATAGATAGGTAAGGAAAAAAGAAAGGAGAGAAGAAAATGATTTCAGTAATTTACCCAATCTGGCTATTTAAGTGGCTTAGAGGTTAAAGATTAAATATATAGAAAAAATAAGGAGAAAACAAATGACAAACTTTGACAACATGGAACAGAACTTTGTAGCTCTTACAGAAGAAGAGTTGACGGATGTGAATGGGGGAGCATGGCCGATTGTAGCTTGGGTGATTGCTAATCCTGTGACAGCAGCTAAAATTGCTGGTGGAATTACTGCAGCAGGAATTGCAGGTTATAATTATGTGACGAGTAGATGGTAATAGAAGGAGGAGATGATATGGAAAAATCTATTTTAAAATTTGAAACAATGACTGATACGGACTTGCAGGAAATTCAAGGGGGAGCCTTTCCCCTTCTTATCCCTGTGGCAGTTGGTTTTGTAAAAGGTTTTGTATATACAGGTGGAGCTATTTTAACAACTCGAGCACTCTTTTCAGGTAAATAGGAGTCTGCTATGAAAAAAATCTTATTAGGATTTGCTGAGGGGTATTTTGTCGTATCGATTATTCTTTATATCGCAACGTATATGATTATGAAAAATCCGATCAATACCTTGTTTTATCCAGAAACCTATCCAATTCTACTTGGTCTGTTTTATCTAGGATACAAGTACAAAACAAAAGAAAGTACGATTGGGAATTGATGGACCATCAGATTGGAGTTTGAGATGAAAGTTGTTCAATTACTAGGAAACACTTGGCCAGAGACCACTGTATTATTTAGCTCGATGGCTTATCTAATTATTAGAATCGTGGCTAACGTAAACAAAATAAATCTACCTACGATTTCCTTGTTTTTAGTGGTTTTTATTTTACTGTGTCGGGGCCAAGGAGAAAGAAAAGGAGAATAGAATGAATAGGATTGTAAAATATGTTCTACTATTCACTTTCCTATTTTTGATGAATATTTTCATCTTTGGGATACTAGCAACTCTTGGATTTCAAGTAACAATGAGTGAAAATAGTTATATGGTGCCCCCGGTGTTTGCGTTTATCGTTTTATACACTATTCACAAAAGAAGTGGGAAATGTAAGAAATCTCTGTAATTGAATATTTTAGGCAGGACTCTTGTTCTGCCTCTTTTCTTTGACAAAAAGTGCTGTTTAGGCGTGGATATTGTTTTTTCAGAAACAATTCCCTTATTTCTTCTTCGTTTGGTTAAAATAATCTTACAAAGTTTTTAAGAGATTGTTAGAAAAAAGGAGATAGATATGAAATTTGGGAAAAGACACTATCGTCCCCAGGTGGATCAGATGGATTGTGGCGTGGCTTCCTTGGCTATGGTCTTTGGCTACTACGGTAGTTATTACTCCTTGGCTCATCTACGAGAGTTGGCCAAGACGACTATGGATGGGACGACT
The DNA here is from genome assembly GCF_000187645.1 of Streptococcus sp. C300. Taxonomy (GTDB): domain Bacteria; phylum Bacillota; class Bacilli; order Lactobacillales; family Streptococcaceae; genus Streptococcus; species Streptococcus oralis_CQ. Next base: position 120,162 of record NZ_GL732470.1, on the reverse strand, counting down.
GCTTTGGGTGTTGTAAAGGTAGCAGAGGAGCTTGGCTTTGAGACGCGTGCTATCAAGGCGGATATGACGCTCTTTGACTTGCCAGATTTGACCTTTCCCTTTGTGGCCCATGTGCTCAAGGAAGGGAAGCTGCTCCACTACTATGTGGTGACAGGTCAGGATAAAAAGCACATTCATATCGCCGATCCAGATCCCAGTGTTAAGCTGACCAAGATTTCCCGTGAGCGTTTTGCGCAAGAATGGACAGGGGTCAGTCTCTTTATGGCGCCATCTCCAGACTATAAACCCCATAAGGAGAAAAAACAGGGACTCCTATCCTTCTTGCCAATATTATTCAAACAACGTGGCTTAATTGCCAATATCGTCCTAGCGACACTCTTGGTGACCCTGATTAACATTGTAGGTTCTTATTATCTGCAGTCTATCATTGACAGTTACGTACCAGACCAGATGCGCTCGACACTGGGTATTATCTCTATTGGGCTGGTTATCGTCTATATCCTCCAGCAGATTTTGTCTTATGCGCAGGAATACCTCTTACTTGTTCTGGGTCAACGGTTGTCCATTGATGTGATTTTGTCCTACATCAAGCATGTTTTTCATCTGCCGATGTCCTTTTTCGCGACACGCAGGACAGGAGAAATCGTATCTCGTTTTACAGATGCCAACAGTATCATCGATGCGTTGGCGTCGACCATTCTGTCGATTTTCCTAGATGTGTCGACGATTTTGATTATCTCGCTGGTCTTGTTTTCACAAAATATGACACTCTTTTTCATTAGTCTGCTTGCGCTTCCCATCTATACAGTGATTATCTTTGCCTTTATGAAGCCTTTTGAAAAGATGAATCGGGATACCATGGAAGCTAATGCGGTTCTGTCTTCTTCTATCATCGAGGACATCAACGGTATTGAGACCATTAAGTCTTTGACCAGTGAAAGTTCACGCTATCAAAAGATTGATAAGGAATTTGTGGCTTATCTGAAAAAATCCTTTACCTACAGTCGGGCAGAAAGCCAGCAAAAGGCACTGAAAAAAGTTGCCCAGCTCCTGCTCAATGTTGCTGTTCTCTGGCTGGGAGCTATTCTGGTCATGGATGGGAAAATGAGTTTGGGTCAGCTGATTACTTATAACACCCTGCTTGTTTACTTTACCAATCCTTTGGAAAATATCATTAACCTACAAACCAAACTTCAGACAGCGCAGGTTGCCAATAATCGCTTAAATGAGGTTTATCTAGTAGCTTCGGAGTTTGAGGAGAAGAAAACGGTAGAAGATTTGAGCATGATGAAAGGGGATATGACCTTTAAACAGGTTCACTACAAGTATGGCTATGGTCGTGACGTCTTGTCGGATATCAATTTGACCATTCCGCAAGGGTCTAAGGTGGCTTTTGTGGGGATTTCAGGGTCAGGAAAGACCACCTTGGCCAAGATGATGGTTAATTTTTACGACCCAAGTCAAGGGGAGATTAGTCTGGGTGGTGTCAATCTCAATCAGATTGATAAAAAAGCCCTGCGCCAGTATATCAACTATCTGCCTCAACAGCCCTATGTCTTTAACGGAACGATTTTGGAGAATCTTCTTTTGGGAGCCAAGGAGGGGACGACTCAAGAGGATATCTTACGGGCAGTCGAATTGGCCGAGATTCGAGAGGATATCGAGCGCATGCCACTGAATTACCAGACAGAATTAACTTCGGATGGGGCTGGAATTTCAGGTGGACAACGTCAGCGAATCGCTCTGGCGCGTGCTCTCTTGACAGATGCGCCTGTCTTGATCTTGGACGAGGCGACCAGCAGTCTGGATATTTTGACAGAGAAGCGGATTGTTGATAATCTCATGGCTTTGGACAAGACCTTGATTTTCATCGCCCACCGCTTGACCATCGCTGAGCGGACAGAGAAGGTTGTTGTCTTGGATCAGGGCAAGATTGTCGAAGAAGGCACCCCTGCAGACTTGCTTGCACAGGATGGCTTTTATGCCCATTTGGTCAATAGCTAGAAAGAGGAGAAGATGAAACCAGAATTTTTAGAAAGTGCGGAGTTTTATAATCGTCGTTATCATAATTTTTCCAGTCGGGTGATTTTACCTATGTCACTTCTGTTCATGTTTTTACTGGGATTTGCAGTTTTTGCAGAGAAGGAGATTAGTTTGTCTACCCGAGCAACTGTCGAACCGAGTCGGATCATTGCCAATATCCAGTCGACTAGCAATCAACGCATTGTGGCCAATTATCTGGAAGAAAACAAGTTGGTCAAGCAAGGAGATCTGCTCGTTCAGTACCAGCAAGGGGCGGAGGCTGTCCAGGTCGAAGCATACGCCAGTCAATTGGAGATGTTAAAGGATCAAAAAAAGCAGTTGGGATATTTGCAATCCAGTTTGAAAGAGGGGAGTGATCAATTTCCAGAGGCGGATAAGTTTGGTTATCAGGAGATGTTTCGAGACTATCTCAGCCAAGCTAGTAGTCTTAGGAGTAATGTTTCTCAGCAAAATGCCAGCATCTCCTCTCAAAATGCGGCAGCAAGTCAGAGCCAGGCCGAGATTGGCAATCTTATCAGTCAAACAGAGGATAAAATTCGAGACTACAAAACAGCTAAGTCAGCGATTGAAAAGGGAGATCAACTGGATAGTCAGAATCCAGCCTACTCTTTTTATCAGACCTATAAAAATCAAGGTGAAGAAGATCCGCAAGCTAAATCGCAAGTTATTGCGCAAGTGGATGCACAAATTGCCCAGCTAGAGTCCAGTCTAGCTACGTATCGTGTACAGTATGCGGGTTCTGGAGCTCAGCAGGCCCACGCAACGGGACTGGATAGTCAACTGGAATCGCTCAAGTCTCAGCACTTAGTCAAAGTTGGCCAGGAATTAACTCTTTTGGATCAGAAAATTTTAGAAGCAGAGTCGGGTAAGAAAGTCCAGGGAGGTCTCCTCGATAAGGGGAAGATTACAGCAAGTGAGGATGGGGTGCTTCACCTTAATCCTGAAACCAGTGATTCTACCATGGTCGCAGAAGGAACCCTGCTAGCCCAACTCTACCCATCCTTGGAAAAAGAAGGGAAAACCAAACTCACAGCTTATCTCAGTTCAAAAGATGTTGCTAGAGTCAAGATTGGGGACTCTGTCCGTTATACTACGACTAATGATGCGAAGAATCAAATTTTCCTGGATTCCACGATTACAAGTATCGATGCGACAGCTACAAAGACTGAACAAGGAAATTTCTTTAAAATTGAGGCGGAGACCCATCTGACTTCTGAGCAGGCTGCAACACTTCGCTATGGTTTAGAAGGCCGCCTGCAGATGATTACGGGAAAGAAAAGCTATCTCCGTTATTTTTGGGATCAATTTTTGAATAAAGGGTAATATTCGTGTTTTTCAGAGGATAAATGATTTTAAAACTGTAAGAAGAGTTCATCTTGCAGTTTTTCTTTACGCTTAAAACAGAAAAACGTTATTTATTCGTAAAAACCTTGAATTTTTCATGCTTTTGTGGTAGAATGTGCTCAAGTAAAACGAAAGGCGAACTTTAAAATGTCAAAACAACTGATCTATTCGGGAAAAGCCAAGGATATCTATACAACTGAGGATGAAAATCTCATTATTTCAACTTACAAGGACCAGGCAACTGCCTTCAACGGTGTCAAGAAGGAGCAGATTGCGGGCAAGGGAGTCTTGAATAATCAGATTTCATCTTTTATTTTTGAGAAATTAAATGCGGCTGGTGTAGCAACTCACTTTGTGGAGAAACTTTCAGACACGGAACAGCTCAATAAAAAAGTTGAGATTATTCCTTTGGAAGTTGTGCTCCGCAACTACACGGCTGGTTCCTTTTCAAAACGTTTTGGCGTAGAAGAAGGTATTGCATTTGAGACTCCGATTGTCGAATTTTACTATAAAAATGATGATTTGGATGATCCCTTTATCAATGACGAGCATGTGAAATTCCTTAAAATTGCGGATGACCAGCAGATTGCTTACTTGAAGGAAGAAACCCGTCGTATCAATGAACTTTTGAAGGCTTGGTTTGCTGAGATTGGTCTTAAATTGATTGACTTTAAGCTAGAGTTCGGTTTTGACAAGGATGGCAAGATTATCTTGGCAGACGAGTTTTCACCAGATAACTGCCGTTTGTGGGATGCGGATGGCAACCACATGGACAAGGATGTTTTCCGTAGAGGTCTCGGAGAATTAACAGATGTTTACGAGATTGTCTGGGAGAAATTGCAGGAATTGAAATAATCTGTTTGCAAGACTCTCAAGGTCGTTGGGAACATTGCAAGAGCTGAAATAAAGGAATAAGAATTGATGGATAAACGTATTTTTGTTGAGAAAAAGGCTGATTTTCAGGTCAAGTCAGAGAGTTTGGTAAGGGAGCTCCAGCACAACTTGGGACTGTCAACTTTGAAAAGTATTCGCATTGTGCAGGTTTATGATGTCTTTGATTTGGCAGAGGACTTGTTTGCACCTGCGGAAAAACACATCTTCTCTGAGCAGGTAACAGACCATGTCTTGGATGAATCAGCCGTACAAGCGGATCTTGCCAACTATGCTTTCTTTGCCATTGAAAGTTTGCCAGGACAGTTTGACCAGCGTGCAGCTTCGTCACAGGAAGCCTTGCTTTTGCTGGGGAGTTCGAGTGATGTGACAGTCAACACAGCCCAACTTTATCTGGTCAATAAAGATATTGATGCGACTGAGTTAGAAGCGGTCAAGAACTACCTGCTCAACCCAGTTGATTCTCGTTTCAAGGACATCACGACAGGGATTGCCAAGCAGGAATTTTCAGAGTCAGACAAAACCATTCCGAAATTGACTTTCTTTGAAAGCTATACAGCAGAAGACTTTGCGCGCTACAAGGCTGAACAAGGAATGGCCATGGAAGTTGATGATTTGCTCTTTATCCAAGACTACTTCAAGTCAATCGGGCGTGTGCCGACTGAGACGGAACTTAAGGTTTTGGACACTTACTGGTCTGACCATTGTCGTCACACGACTTTTGAGACTGAGTTGAAGAATATCGACTTCTCAGCTTCTAAATTCCAAAAGCAATTGCAAGCGACTTATGACAAGTATATTGCCATGCGTGAGGAACTAGGTCGGTCTGAAAAGCCACAAACCTTGATGGATATGGCGACTATTTTCGGTCGTTATGAGCGTGCTAATGGGCGTTTGGATGATATGGAAGTGTCAGACGAAATCAATGCCTGCTCGGTTGAAATTGAAGTGGACGTTGATGGTGTCAAGGAACCATGGCTCCTAATGTTCAAGAATGAAACTCACAATCACCCAACGGAAATTGAGCCATTTGGTGGAGCGGCAACTTGTATCGGTGGCGCTATTCGTGACCCATTGTCAGGCCGTTCTTATGTTTACCAAGCCATGCGTATCTCAGGTGCTGGTGACATTACAGCGCCGATTTCAGAAACGCGCGCTGGGAAATTGCCTCAACAAGTCATTTCGAAGACAGCGGCTCATGGTTATTCTTCGTATGGGAACCAAATTGGTCTGGCGACGACTTACGTTCGTGAATACTTCCACCCAGGTTTTGTAGCCAAACGCATGGAGCTAGGTGCCGTTGTCGGAGCGGCTCCTAAGGAAAATGTTGTCCGTGAAAAACCGGAAGCCGGTGATGTGGTTATCCTTCTCGGTGGTAAGACTGGACGTGATGGTGTCGGTGGTGCAACGGGATCTTCTAAGGTTCAAACAGTTGAGTCTGTAGAGACTGCTGGAGCTGAGGTTCAAAAAGGGAATGCCATCGAAGAGCGCAAGATCCAACGCCTTTTCCGTAATGGCGATGTCACTCGTCTTATCAAGAAATCCAACGACTTTGGAGCAGGTGGTGTCTGTGTGGCTATCGGTGAATTGGCAGATGGTCTTGAAATCGACCTCAACAAGGTTCCTCTTAAATACCAAGGATTGAATGGTACAGAAATTGCTATCTCTGAATCACAAGAACGGATGGCAGTTGTGGTGCGTCCTGAGGACGTAGATGCCTTCGTTGCAGAATGTAATAAAGAAAATATTGACGCGGTTGTTGTGGCAACAGTAACTGAAAAACCAAATCTTGTCATGCACTGGAATGGTGAAACCATCGTCGACTTGGAACGTCGTTTCCTTGATACAAACGGTGTGCGCGTAGTCGTTGATGCCAAGGTTGTGGACAAGGATGTCAAACTTCCAGAAGAACGTCAAACATCTGCTGACACACTTGGAGCTGATACCCTTGCGGTTCTATCTGATCTCAACCATGCGAGTCAAAAAGGATTGCAAACCATCTTTGACTGCTCGGTCGGTCGTTCAACGGTCAATCACCCGCTTGGTGGTCGCTACCAACTCACACCAACTGAGGCATCTGTGCAGAAATTGCCAGTTCAGCACGGTATGACTCACACTGCGTCTGTCATGGCGCAAGGATTTAACCCTTATGTAGCAGAATGGTCTCCATACCACGGTGCTGCTTATGCGGTTATCGAAGCAACTGCTCGTTTAGTGGCTGCTGGTGCCAACTGGTCCAAGGCTCGTTTCTCTTATCAAGAGTATTTCGAGCGCATGGATAAACAAGCAGATCGTTTCGGTCAGCCAGTAGCAGCTCTTCTAGGCTCTATCGAAGCACAAATCCAGCTTGGTTTGCCATCTATCGGTGGTAAGGACTCTATGTCTGGTACTTTTGAAGAATTGACTGTACCGCCAACCTTGGTCGCTTTTGGAGTTACGACAGCGGATAGCCGTAAGGTCCTTTCTCCAGAATTTAAAGCTGCTGGTGAAAACATCTACTACATCCCAGGTCAAGCCCTCTCTGCAGAGATTGATTTTGACTTGATTAAGTCTAACTTTGCTCAATTTGAAGCCATCCAAGCTGGACACAAAGTAACATCTGCATCAGCTGTTAAATACGGAGGTGTCCTTGAAAGCTTGGCACTTGCTACCTTTGGAAATCATATCGGTGCAGAGGTGACCTTGCCTGAACTTGAAACAGCCTTGACAGCTCAATTAGGCGGATTTGTCTTCACATCTCCTGAAGAAATCGCTGGAGTAGAGAAGATTGGACAAACGAAAGCAGACTTTACACTCCTTGTCAACAGTGTGAAGCTAGATGGACAGAAACTTGACAGTGCCTTTCAAGGAAAATTGGAAGAAGTTTACCCTACTGAATTTGCTCAAGCTAAAGAACTGGCAGAAGTGCCAGCTGTCGCTTCTGACGCAGTCATCAAAGCCAAGGAAACCATTGAAAAACCAGTGGTTTACATCCCAGTCTTCCCAGGAACAAACTCAGAATATGATTCAGCAAAAGCTTTTGAAAAAGAAGGTGCAGAAGTCAACTTGGTGCCATTCGTGACCTTGAATGGAGAAGCCATTGTCAAGTCAGTTGAAACCATGGTTGACAATATCGGCAAGGCAAACATTCTCTTCTTTGCAGGTGGATTCTCAGCTGCGGATGAACCGGATGGATCAGCTAAGTTTATTGTCAATATCTTGCTCAATGAAAAAGTGCGTGCAGCCATTGATGGCTTTATCGCTCGTGGTGGCTTGATTATCGGTATCTGTAATGGATTCCAGGCCTTGGTCAAATCAGGTCTTCTTCCATATGGAAACTTTGAAGATGCAAGTAGCACTAGCCCAACCCTTTTCTACAATGATGCCAACCAACACGTGGCTAAGATGGTGGAAACTCGGATTGCCAATACCAACTCACCATGGTTGGCTGGAGTACAAGTGGGCGATATCCATGCCATTCCAGTATCACATGGTGAAGGGAAGTTTGTCGTGACGGCTGAGGAATTTGCAGAGCTCCGTGACAATGGTCAAATCTTTAGCCAATACGTTGACTTTGACGGCAAACCAAGTATGGATTCTAAGTACAATCCGAATGGTTCGGTAAATGCCATCGAAGGAATTACCAGCAAGAATGGTCAAATCATCGGTAAGATGGGCCACTCAGAACGTTATGAAGGCGGTCTTTTCCAAAACATCCCAGGAAATAAAGATCAGCACCTGTTTGCGTCGGCGGTTAAATACTTTACTGGAAAATAAGACTTACAGATTTTCTAATAGATAGTATCAGTAATGTAAAAGTCATGTAAATTTAGCTCTTGGTGCTACACAAATAAAAATTAGGTATAAAAAATGACATACGAAGTAAAATCTCTTAATGAAGAATGTGGTGTTTTCGGTATCTGGGGGCATCCAGATGCTGCTAAATTGACCTATTTTGGTCTCCACAGTCTTCAGCACCGTGGTCAGGAGGGGGCAGGAATCCTCTCCAATGATCAGGGGCAATTGAAGCGTCATCGTGACATGGGGCTTTTATCAGAAGTATTCAGAAATCCAGCTAATTTGGATAAACTAACTGGAACGAGCGCGATTGGGCATGTGCGTTATGCGACTGCAGGCGAAGCTTCTGTAGATAACATCCAGCCCTTCCTCTTCCGTTTTCACGATATGCAGTTTGGCTTGGCTCATAATGGGAACCTGACCAATGCAGAATCCCTCAAGAAAGAATTGGAACAAAGAGGCGCTATTTTCAGTTCGACTTCCGATTCAGAAATCTTGGCTCACTTGATTCGCCGTAGTCACAATCCTAGTTTGATGGGCAAAATCAAGGAAGCACTCAGCCTTGTCAAAGGTGGTTTTGCCTACATCTTGCTATTTGAAGATAAGTTGATTGCGGCTCTTGACCCCAATGGTTTCCGTCCCCTTTCGATCGGTAAAATGGCTAACGGAGCAGTCGTAGTGTCATCTGAAACCTGTGCTTTTGAGGTTATTGGTGCAGAATGGATTCGCGATTTGAAGCCAGGTGAGATTGTGATTATTGATGACAAGGGCATCCAGTATGACAGCTATACAGATGATACTCAGCTCGCGATTTGCTCTATGGAGTATATCTACTTTGCCCGCCCTGACTCTAATATTCATGGTGTCAATGTCCATACAGCTCGTAAACGTATGGGGGCTCAATTGGCGCGTGAGTTCAAGCACGAAGCGGATATCGTGGTCGGTGTGCCAAATTCTTCACTCAGCGCAGCCATGGGCTTTGCGGAAGAATCTGGTCTGCCAAATGAAATGGGTCTCATCAAAAACCAATACACCCAACGCACCTTTATCCAACCGACTCAAGAATTGCGAGAGCAAGGTGTGCGGATGAAACTCTCTGCCGTTTCAGGCGTTGTCAAAGGCAAACGTGTCGTTATGATTGATGATTCCATTGTTCGTGGGACAACCTCTCGTCGTATCGTTCAGCTCTTGAAAGAAGCAGGTGCGACTGAGGTTCACGTTGCTATTGGGAGCCCTGCGCTAGCTTATCCATGTTTCTACGGGATTGATATCCAGACGCGTCAGGAGTTGATTGCTGCTAATCATACGGTTGAAGAGACTTGTCAAATCATTGGGGCGGATAGCCTGACCTATCTTTCAATTGATGGATTGATTGATTCCATCGGGATTGAAACAGATGCGCCAAATGGCGGTCTCTGTGTCGCTTACTTTGACGGCGACTACCCAACTCCTCTCTACGACTATGAGGAAGAGTACCATAGAAGTTTAGGGGAAAAAACTTCTTTCTATTAGAAGAGAGTTAGTGGTGAAAATAGAAAATAAAATTACTGAGTTTCTGCTGTACCTTGAAAAAAATTCGGAAAAAGATTTTTCAAGATGGTTAACAGGAGTTAATATTTTTGAAATATTGGGGATAACTAGTGCTGAAATTCGTCATAGTCGAGTATTAGCTTGGTTGCTTGATCCCAGAGAAAGTCATAAATTGGAAGATAAGTTTTTCAAAAAAATATTGATGAAAGTGTTTGATAACAATCTATCTTTTGCAACAATTAAACCAACTGAAATAATATTGAAAGATTTCTCAAAAGCAGAAGTATATAGAGAAAGTAAAAATAATATTGATGTTCTATATACAAATAAAGAACATCGAATAAATTTAGTTATTGAAAATAAAACTTTCACCTCCGACCATGACAATCAGTTGAGAAAATATCGAAAATTTATCGAAAATTCTTACGCTGGTTATCGTAATATATATATTTATCTGACACCAAATGGAGATGCGCCGATAGATGCTGATGTTGAGGAGAGGCAATTTTGGAGTTTACTTTCATATCAAGATATTTCAGATATATTAGAAGAATTGTATGTGGATGAGATTGATAATGAGAAAGTTTCTTACATTCTTAAAGAGTACAATGATAATATTAGGAGAAATATTTTGAATGATATAGAGTTGAAAGAGTTAAGTGCTGAAATTTATTTTAAATATAAAGAAGTTTTAGATCTTATTTTTGAAAACAGACCTGATACGCAGATGCTTCGTGAAAAATTAGTCGGTGTTTTAAATTATCTAAATGAACAGGGAAATTTAATTTTTGATGAAAAATATTGTTCAAAAACTATTTTACGTTTTAGAACAAGAAGATTAGATGATTTTATTGACAATGTTGTTAAAGAGGAGAATACTGAATGGTCTACCGGTTCATCCTATTTTTATGAGATAACATATAGTAATTTTCAGGTAGATGTTTATTTGTCAATATGTAAAAAAAATTTAACAGATTTACAGTCTCAGAAATTAAAACTTCTGACGGTTAATAAGTATAGTAAATATGGTTTTAATACTTCTAATAAATTTCTAAATTTTGATGCTTCGGATGAGAACTTGTTGTTATCAGAAACGGTTCAAATACTTACTAACTTTCTGTTAGAAAATCTTCAACAAATAGATGAATTTGAAAAGGTATTTATTGAAACCTGGAATGAAATACAAAAGGAGAAGAATTATGTCTAAAAATGCGTACGCCCAGTCGGGTGTGGATGTTGAAGCGGGTTATGAAGTTGTTGAACGGATCAAAAAGCATGTAGCGCGTACGGAGCGTGCGGGTGTCATGGGAGCTCTTGGTGGCTTTGGTGGCATGTTTGACCTTTCAAAAACAGGTGTCAAAGAGCCTGTATTGATCTCAGGGACTGATGGCGTCGGGACCAAGCTCATGTTGGCCATCAAGTATGACAAGCATGATACGATTGGGCAGGACTGTGTGGCCATGTGTGTCAATGATATCATCGCTGCAGGTGCGGAGCCCCTCTATTTCCTCGACTATGTGGCGACAGGGAAGAATGAACCAGCTAAACTAGAACAAGTCGTAGCTGGTGTAGCAGAAGGCTGTGTGCAGGCTGGTGCCGCCCTCATCGGTGGGGAAACGGCTGAAATGCCTGGAATGTACGGCGAAGATGACTATGACTTGGCTGGATTTGCGGTCGGTGTGGCTGAAAAATCCCAAATCATTGACGGTTCAAAAGTGGCAGAAGGTGATGTGCTTCTTGGGCTTGCTTCGAGTGGGATTCACTCAAATGGCTACTCACTCGTCCGTCGTGTCTTTGCGGACTACACAGGTGAGGAAGTCTTGCCAGAATTGGAAGGCAAGAAACTCAAGGAAGTCCTTCTTGAGCCAACTCGTATCTATGTCAAGGCTGTCTTACCGCTCATCAAAGAAGAGTTGGTCAACGGTATTGCCCATATCACTGGTGGTGGATTTATCGAGAATGTCCCTCGTATGTTTGCGGATGACCTGGCTGCTGAGATTGAGGAAAGCAAAGTTCCAGTCCTCCCGATTTTCAAAGCCCTTGAAAAATACGGTGAAATCAAGCATGAGGAAATGTTTGAAATCTTCAATATGGGTGTGGGACTCATGTTGGCAGTTAGCCCTGAAAATGTAGGTCGTGTCAAAGAATTGCTGGATGAACCAGTCTATGAAATTGGTCGCATCGTCAAGAAAGAAAACGAAAGTGTCATCATCAAATGAAAAAAATAGCGGTTTTTGCCTCTGGTAATGGCTCAAATTTTCAGGTGATTGCTGAAGAGTTTCCGGTGGAGTTTGTCTTTTCAGACCATCGAGATGCCTATGTGCTCAAGCGGGCAGACAAGCTTGGCGTTCTGTCCTATGCTTTTGAACTCAAGGAGTTTGAGAACAAGGCAGACTACGAAGCAGCTCTTGTTGAACTCTTGGAAGAGCACCAGATTGACTTGGTTTGCCTAGCAGGCTATATGAAAATCGTTGGGCCAACCCTATTGGCAGCTTATGAGGGTCGAATCATCAACATTCATCCAGCTTACCTTCCAGAATTTCCAGGAGCTCATGGCATCGAAGATGCTTGGAATGCAGGTGTTGACCAGTCTGGCGTGACCATTCACTGGGTGGACTCCGGTGTGGATACAGGTAAGGTTATCAAACAAGTCCGTGTGCCAAGACTGGCTAATGATACCATTGACAGTTTTGAAGCTCGCATTCATGAAGCGGAGTACAAGTTGTATCCAGAGGTTATTAGAGAATTGTTGGATAAGTAAATGAAAGGAAATAACATGACTAAACGCGCCTTAATCAGCGTCTCAGACAAAGCGGGCATTGTTGAATTTGCCCAAGAACTCAAAAAACTTGGTTGGGATATCATCTCGACAGGTGGGACAAAGGTTGCCCTTGATAATGCTGGGGTGGAGACCATTGCGATCGACGATGTGACTGGCTTCCCAGAAATGATGGACGGTCGCGTCAAGACTCTTCATCCAAATATCCACGGTGGTCTCCTTGCTCGTCGTGACTTGGATAGCCACCTTCAAGCGGCTAAGGACAATCAGATTGAGCTCATTGACCTTGTAGTGGTCAACCTCTATCCTTTCAAGGAAACGATTCTCAAACCAGATGTGACCTACGCTGACGCAGTTGAAAACATCGATATCGGTGGGCCATCCATGCTTCGTTCTGCAGCGAAGAACCACGCTAGCGTAACAGTTGTGGTAGACCCTGCTGATTATGCTGTTGTTCTTGACGAATTGGCAGCAAACGGCGAAACAAGTTATGAAACTCGCCAACGGTTGGCAGCGAAAGTATTCCGTCACACAGCGGCTTATGATGCCTTGATTGCAGAATACTTCACGGCACAAGTGGGTGAAAGCAAACCTGAAAAACTCACTCTGACTTATGACCTTAAACAAGCTATGCGTTACGGTGAAAATCCTCAACAAGATGCCGATTTCTATCAAAAAGCCTTGCCAACGGATTACTCCATTGCATCAGCGAAACAACTGAACGGTAAAGAATTGTCCTTCAATAATATTCGCGATGCGGATGCTGCTATTCGTATTATTCGTGATTTTAAAGAACGTCCAACCGTTGTGGCTCTCAAACACATGAACCCATGTGGAATCGGTCAGGCAGATGACATCGAGACTGCTTGGGACTATGCTTATGAGTCTGACCCAGTGTCTATCTTTGGCGGAATTGTCGTCCTTAATCGTGAGGTGGATGCTGCGACAGCTGAGAAGATGCACGATGTCTTCCTTGAAATCATCATTGCACCAAGCTATACGGATGAAGCGCTAGCTATTTTGACCAACAAAAAGAAAAACTTGCGTATCCTTGCTTTGCCATTTGATGCTCAAGATGCTAGCGAAATAGAAGCAGAATACACAGGCGTTGTCGGTGGACTTCTCGTGCAAAACCAAGACGTGGTCAAGGAAAGCCCAGCTGACTGGCAAGTGGTAACAAAACGCCAGCCAACTGAGACAGAAGCAACCGCCCTCGAGTTTGCTTGGAAAGCTATCAAATATGTCAAATCAAACGGTATCATCGTGACCAACGACCACATGACACTTGGTGTTGGCCCTGGTCAAACCAATCGCGTGGCTTCTGTTCGTATCGCCATTGACCAAGCTAAAGACCGACTTGACGGCGCTGTTCTTGCTTCAGATGCCTTCTTCCCATTTGCGGATAACGTGGAAGAAATCGCTAAGGCAGGTATCAAGGCTATCATCCAGCCGGGTGGGTCCGTCCGTGACCAAGAGTCTATCGAAGCGGCGGACAAATATGGCTTGACTATGGTCTTCACAGGCGTGAGACATTTTAGACATTAAGATTTTAAAGGTATCAGGGTAAAGTAGAACAATTTAAATTGAGTATGATAATATTTGCAGGAAGCAAGCTGAAAGGCTTGCTTTTTGGTATAATGTAATAAATAAAACTATCAAGGAGTATATGTATGCCTTTAATTGAAAAATTTAAAATTAATAATCTCCATAATTATTATGATGTTGAGTTGAATTTTAAAAATGATAAAACTATTTATATTGGTGAAAATGGTGTTGGTAAGACCACTATTCTTTCGATGCTGTATTATTTGCTTAATCTAAACTATGAAAGATTATCAAAATATATTTTTGAGAGTCTTGAAATTAAATTCGAAGGGAAAAAAAGTGTAAGAATAACCAAAAGTGATATTACACAGATAAATTCAGTAATCAGAAGTCGCAAGGGAAGATATCCAAAATATATAGTTGATGAATTAATTAATAAAATTGAACAAGACGAAAATTTGATGAATGAACTATTGAAACTAGAGAATTCGACAGATTTTATATATAATTTCGAAGTACGAAAATTATATGAAAACTATTCATTATTACGTAATTATCCTCAACCTCTTATTCAAGACGTCATGGTTGAGGTTTTAGAGAGAATTAATCCTGCAGAGTATATGGAACTAATAGGTTATATAGAGAAATTAAAAAATAAGTATAAAATTTTATACTTCCCAACTTATAGAAGGATTGAGGATGATCTAGTCAAACTAAAGACAGAGGCTGAAAATGTAGGTCCTGGGGGAAGAACGTTTAATAGTAAATCCAGTGGAGAATTAATCCATTTTGGTATGGAAGATGTTGAGCAGAGGATAAAAGAACTATTAAATAAGATTAGTAAGGAAACCAACGAAAGTTACAATAATATGACTAGTGGTTTATTAAATACTTTTTCTAATGGGGAAAGTATTAAAATTTCTGGTGAGAATTTTGATCCTGAAGAAGTAGATATCGCTCTATCTAGATTAGGTGATAAAATAACTGATGAAACTAAATCTATAATTTTAAGTAAGATAAATAAGGGAGAATTGCACAAAGATAAATATCTTGACTATCTAGTTTCAAGTATTCTTAAAAATTACAAAACTTTGGCGGTCATTGATGGTAGAATTAATGACTTTAATGAAAGAGTAAATAAATATTTGTTTAGGAAAAAATTTAATTATAACCCACAATTATTAAGGTTAGATATAAAAAGAACGGATACTAATAGAGAAATAGTTGACGATATTATCAATTTAAGTAATCTTTCATCGGGAGAAAAACAGTTAATTTCAACCTTTTCTAAGATATTTTTAGAAGATGAAAAAGAACTTATTATTCTATTTGATGAGCCGGAGTTATCTTTATCCGTTCCATGGCAAGAGGAATTTATTTATGATATTTCTCAAGCAAGTAAGTGTAAATTTTTATTAACAGTAACTCATTCTCCATTCATATATAGTAAACTCCTACCTTATGCGGAAGAGATTGATAAGTGTATTAAGGAAACTTCGCAAAATAGAGATTATAAATTTACATATTTCTTTTTAGATGACGATAATGATGATGAATTGCCTTTTTAAATAAGGGGGAGATAATTTGAAATCAGTAACAATAGAAAATCACCTGGAAAGTTTGACAGAATCCTCAGTTATTTGGGAAAGGTATACGAGAGATGCTAAGGCTAATCCCAATAGATATTTTGTATTTTATGAAGGGAAAGATAGGCAGTATTATGATTGCCGAATACAAAGGTTTGCTGAAACTTTCAACACGTATGAAGTTGGTGGTAAGAGTAAGGTGTTGGAATTAGTCGATAAATTTACTCATGAGGAGGGTTATAAATTAAAGAATAAATTATTTTTTATAGATAAAGACTATGAAAAACGCCGACTCGATTCGGATGTATATATGACTCCAAAATACGCAGTTGAAAACTTTTATGTGAGTTCTACTGCAATCAAAAGAATATTGAGAGTACATTTTGGAATAAATGATGATGACCCGGAGTTTGGTAGAGTATTGAAATACTTTAATGAAAGATATAGAGAATTTATTGACTATTTAACAGAGATGAACCTATGGGCTATTTGTTGTCAATTAAATGAGATCAAAATAAACTTTGATTTGTTGGGGTTGAAAAATAATGCAGATAATATTTTAAAAGTTAAGTATAAAAAGTTAGAGTTATCAGTTGAAGATACTAGTTTCTATTATTTTGAGAGGAAGTATGATGAAAAATTGAGGGAGAAATCTGAAAGAGGGGTTGAGAAGAATGGTAGAGATTATGTTTCGGAGTTGTCTATTTTTAGAGATAGACGACAACACATACGCTATAATTTTGAGAATGATATGGAGGAATACCGTGTCCACATAGAGGATTATTTTAGAGGTAAACAGTTATTATGGTTTTTGAAGGAGTTTATATTGTCCGTAGTGAGTAAAAATGGAGGTTTTATTCCAAAACAATTTTTGATTGACGATAAAAATATAATGACAGTGTTTACTAATTGTGCGGACACGCCTGAGTGCTTGAATGACTACTTGAAAAGAAAATGTTGTTTGACATTCAACTAGTCTTTATTATATGTGGAAATTATATACGATTAGTTGAAACTTTGAGTAGATTTTTAAACATTAAGAAGACAAAAGGAAAGAAAACAGTTTCTTTCCTTTTTTGCGTAAAAATGCGGAGCAAAACAAGATTATAACGAACGTTTATGGTATAATATTAGTAAATAATTCGCAAAAGAGGTTGAGAAATGAAACTGCTTGTTGTCGGTTCGGGTGGTCGTGAACATGCCATTGCTAAGAAGTTGCTGGAGTCTAACGGTGTTGAAAAGGTCTTTGTAGCTCCTGGAAATGACGGGATGACTCTGGATGGTTTGGAGTTAGTAAACATCTCTATTTCCGAACATTTTAAATTGATTGAGTTTGCAAAAGCTAACGATATTGCTTGGTCCTTTATCGGGCCAGATGACGCCCTTGCGGCTGGGATTGTGGATGAGTTCAATGCAGCTGGTCTCAAAGCCTTTGGTCCGACAAGATTGGCGGCGGAGCTGGAGTGGTCCAAGGATTTTGCCAAGGAAATCATGGTCAAATACGGCGTTCCGACAGCAGCCTATGGGACTTTTTCTGATTTTGAGGAAGCTAAAGCCTATATTGAAAAACAGGGTGCGCCTATCGTAGTCAAGGCGGATGGCTTGGCGCTTGGGAAAGGTGTCGTCGTTGCGGAGACGGTTGAGCAAGCTGTCGAAGCCGCTCACGAGATGCTTTTGGACAATAAATTTGGTGACTCAGGTGCGCGTGTGGTCATCGAGGAATTCCTTGACGGAGAGGAATTTTCACTTTTTGCCTTTGTCAATGGCGACAAGTTCTACATCATGCCAACGGCTCAGGATCACAAACGTGCCTATGATGGTGACAAGGGGCCTAACACTGGTGGTATGGGTGCCTATGCGCCAGTTCCACACTTGCCACAGAGTGTAGTTGATACAGCGGTTGAGACTATTGTCAAGCCAGTCCTAGAGGGCATGATTCAGGAAGGTCGTCCTTATCTGGGAGTTCTTTACGCAGGGCTTATCTTGACAGCTGATGGACCTAAGGTTATCGAGTTTAACGCTCGCTTCGGAGATCCTGAAACTCAGATTATCCTACCTCGTTTGACATCTAACTTTGCACAAAATATTACGGATATCCTCGATGGTAAGGAGCCAAACATCACATGGACGGACAATGGTGTGACTCTGGGTGTGGTTGTCGCTTCGAACGGATACCCACTAGACTATGAAAAAGGTGTTGAATTGCCAGTAAAAACCGAGGGGGATATCATCACTTACTATGCAGGGGCTAAGTTTGCGGAAAATAGCAGAGCACTGCTATCAAACGGTGGACGTGTCTATATGCTCGTCACCACAGCAGAAACCGTCAAAGAAGCCCGAGAAACCATCTACCAAGTACTATCGCAACAAAAAACAGAAGGACTCTTTTACCGAACAGATATCGGAAGCAAGGCAATTAAGTAACGATATAAGAATAACGCGACGAATTTGCCAAATACGATAATGGTTGCATAACTTGCGAGCATTAGCGAGCAATAAAATAACAATCACCGCCGTTGTGAAAGAACAATTGGATTATAAGCTAATCGTTTAGGGAAATCGGAAGACCTTGGGCTTCCGATTTAGGCATGAGACACCTTTGGTGGCCGCTGCCGTCCCTCACAACCTAAGGTGATTGTTGAAAGGAAGAAAAAGGAGAAAAAATGAAACCAGTAATTTCCATCATCATGGGCTCAAAATCCGACTGGGCAACCATGCAAAAAACAGCAGAAGTTCTAGACCGCTTCGGTGTAGCTTACGAAAAGAAAGTTGTCTCTGCCCACCGTACTCCAGACCTCATGTTCAGACATGCGGAGGAAGCTCGTAGTCGCGGTATCAAGGTCATTATCGCAGGTGCAGGTGGCGCAGCCCATTTGCCAGGAATGGTCGCAGCCAAAACAACCCTTCCTGTCATCGGTGTACCTGTCAAATCGCGTGCTCTTAGTGGCGTGGACTCACTCTACTCTATCGTACAGATGCCAGGTGGTGTGCCTGTTGCGACGATGGCTATCGGTGAAGCAGGAGCGACAAATGCGGCCCTCTTTGCCCTCCGTCTCCTTTCAGTAGAGGACCAGGCTATTGCTACAGCATTAGCAGATTTCGCAGAAGAACAAGGAAAAATTGCAGAGGAGTCTACAAATGAGCTCGTCTAAAACAATCGGAAT
Source organism: Streptococcus sp. C300 (assembly GCF_000187645.1). Classification (GTDB taxonomy): domain Bacteria; phylum Bacillota; class Bacilli; order Lactobacillales; family Streptococcaceae; genus Streptococcus; species Streptococcus oralis_CQ. Next base: position 101,503 of record NZ_GL732470.1, on the reverse strand, counting down.
TATCGGTGGCGGTCAGCTGGGGCAGATGATGGCCATTTCTGCTATCTACATGGGGCACAAGGTCATCGCGCTGGATCCTGTGGCGGATTGCCCAGCCTCTCGCGTGGCGGAGATCATAGTGGCTCCTTATAACGATGTGGATGCCCTCCGTCAGTTGGCTGAGCGTTGCGATGTCCTCACCTATGAGTTTGAAAATGTCGATGCTGACGGCTTGGATGCTGTCATCAAGGATGGACAACTCCCTCAAGGAACAGACCTGCTCCGCATTTCACAAAACCGTATCTTTGAGAAGGACTTTCTTTCAAATAAGGCTCAAGTCACTGTGGCACCCTACAAGGTTGTGACTTCAAATCAAGATTTGGCAGATATTGACCTTTCTAAAAACTATGTCCTAAAGACTGCGACAGGTGGCTATGATGGGCATGGACAAAAGGTTATTCGTTCAGAAGCAGACTTGGAAGAAGCCCGTGCACTAGCCGACTCAGCAGACTGTGTCTTGGAAGAATTCGTCAACTTTGACCTTGAAATTTCTGTCATCGTGTCAGGCAATGGCAAGGATGTGACAGTTTTTCCGGTTCAGGAAAATATCCATTGCAATAACATCCTTTCAAAAACTATTGTGCCTGCTCGCATTTCAGAAAGTCTAGCTGAAAAAGCCAAAGCTATGGCAGTGAGAATCGCTGAGCAACTCAATTTGTCTGGAACCCTCTGCGTGGAAATGTTTGCGACAGCGGATGACATCATCGTCAATGAAATCGCCCCACGCCCACATAACTCTGGTCACTACTCTATCGAAGCCTGCGACTTCTCTCAGTTTGATACCCATATTCTGGGCGTTCTAGGAGCACCATTGCCAGCAATTAAATTACATGCGCCAGCCGTTATGCTCAATGTCCTCGGCCAGCATGTCGAAGCCGCTGAAAAATATGTCACAGAAAATCCAAGCGCCCACCTCCACCTATATGGTAAAATAGAAGCGAAGCACAACCGCAAAATGGGACATGTGACGTTGTTTAGTGATGTGCCGGATGAGGTGGAGGAGTTTGGGAAAGGGATTGATTTTTGAAATGACAGACGGTGGCGATAAGCAAGGAGGAGTTTGATTAGTCTATGAAAACAATCGGTCTGATTGGTGGTATGAGTTGGGAAAGTACCACATCTTACTACCAAATCATCAACGAAATCATCAAAAAAGAGCTGGGTGGCCTGCATTCTGCTAAGATTCTACTTTATAGTGTTGATTTTGCAGAGATTGAGCATTATCAAGCAGTTGGAGACTGGGAGAAAAGCGGTCAACTTTTGGCAGATGTTGCTCAGCGCCTGGAGCAAGCAGGTGCGGATTTCATCGTTATTTGTACCAACACCATGCACAAGGTTGCTCCGCAGATACAAGAAAAGATTACGATTCCAATCTTGCATATTGCGCAGGCAACTGCGCAGGCCTTGTTGGCTGACGGTATTCAAAAAGTCGGCCTCTTAGGGACCAAGTACACCATGACTCAAGATTTTTACAAGGAGAAATTAATAGAGTCTGGGTTAGAAGTGCTGATTCCAGACCAAGCTGGAATTACAGAGGTCAATCGAATCATTTATGACGAACTTTGCCTAGGGAACATCAAAGAAAGCTCAAAGCAGACTTATCTTGCCATTATAGATGAATTGAAAAAAGCAGGTGCTGAAGCTGTTATCTTGGGTTGTACCGAGATTGGTCTCCTCGTCAAGCAATCCGACACTGACCTGCCACTCTATGACACAACAGTGATTCATGCAGAGAAAGCAGCGGAGTGGGCGGTAAATAAGTGACCATAGAAGACAAGCACAACCGTAGGGTAGGGCATATAACTTTGTTTAGTGATGCGCTAAATAGTGTGGTAGAATTAGGGGAAGGGATTGATTTTTAGAAATTAATATGCAATTTGAGGTAGAGTTATTAACTAAAAATATTAACATTGCTAAACTTGATGAATTATTTCTTAGCTCAAAAATAATTAGTATTACTTCTTATAGTCAAGTTGAAGTTGGTGATAAGTATATAGAAGGGCATTTAGCTAAATATAAGTGTGCTTTCAAAGATGACGATTTTACAATAAATACCTATCAATTTCGAAGGGGGCTAGTTAAAATTATACTTAGCTATGAATACAGCAAATCTAAATTGAATTCAGCTAAAAAGTTCGGAGATTTCCTTTCAAAATTTAGAGAATTTTTAGGAAAAAATCGTTTGAAATATTCAATTCTATCTAATAGTTTATCTATGTATTTTTCGAATAGGCTTTATCCTAAATTTCAAACATATGAATCGTTATTACGAAAAATTTTTGTATTAGCTTTGTCTCAACTCGAGGATGAGGATATTATAAGGATTGTTAAGGAACAGACTAATGATAAATTAGATTTATCAAAAATTCATACAATTGAACAAATTGAAAGGTTGCAAATAGCTGAACTACATTCGTTGATATTTGAAATAAATATAAATCCAGTTCGTGACTTAACTATTCATTTTAAAGATTTTCAAAATAAGAATGAATATATTCTGAAAGAAATGATAAGAAATTTGTTTCCAATCACTATATGGGAAAAACATTTTACACCATTCACTAATAGTGAAGAAGTTGATGTACTCAAAAATAACTACGATAGAATAAGAGAGTACAGAAATGATGTTATGCATTTTCACACACTAACCTATAGGCGTTACAAAAAAATAGATTTGTTATTGTCAGATGTAATTAAAGAATTAGAAGAGCTTGAATATAGTATGCTCGAGAAATGGGATTTTGAAGCAACTAGAAAACTTACAAATGATATTTTTGATCCAGAGTTTCTGGCTAGCTTATCATCTTTATCTAAAACAGTATCAGAAGTAATAAGACCAGCAATGGATAGGTTTTATGCTAACAATCTTGCTTTTAATAATGCGGTCAAATCTATGATGGAAGTGTTCCATAATATTCAAATACCTAAAATAGATTCTGGAATATTAAAGTCTATTCAAGGGCTATCTGATACTATTAGGCATTTAGATTTACCAAGCCCACTTAATGAACCTGATAGTGAAGAGAAGGATGAATAATAGGTCTATCAATTTTGAAGCACAAAATTTAAGATTAGAAGTAAATGTAAGAAATTCAAAGAAAATGCTGAAAAAAGAGAAAGTTTCTGAGGAACTGAGTTCAGGATGAAGGCATTTTTCTTTTGATAAAATAGAAATAAAGGAACAAGCGCCCGCCTCCATTTGTATGGTAAAATAGAAGCGAAGCACAACCGCAAAATGGGACATGTGACTTTGTTTAGTGAAATGATGTATGATATGTAAGAGTCCAGAAAGGAATTAAATGCCGATAAAATATTTTGAAGTAAAAAAATTTTTGAGAAGTAAGATAAGCTTGATTGATTCTATTACAAATAAATTCTTCAAGTATATATTATTGTATGGAATGTTGGTTTTACTTTTTTTAATTGTAAACGGTGAACTGGATGAAAATAATATAGTAGCACTTCCTTTTTTAGTACTTTTGGGAGTGTTTTACCGAATGATAATTCTTTTTGAGAGATCTGATATAAAAAACTTAGCGATATATATTAAAAAGAGTCAATTATTAGATGACGATTCAAAAAAATTATTGATTGGTGATATAGAATCTTCATTAAAGAAGATAGCGAATTTTGCAAATTGGAGTTGTGGTGTTTTAGCTACCATTTCGATTTTTGTAAGTACAACATATATTACTCTTCTTAAAGATATTATTACTAGAGAAAAACTTTTAGAGTTACTATGGATAGGTAATGAAAATAGTATAGAAAATAGTTTTATTGGTTAGATAATACTACTGATAATATTGGTTTTATTAGGATATTACCTCTCTATTCAAGCTTTTACTTATGATAAGAGATTTGTAATTATGGTGTTAAAAAGTAGTCTTTATATAAATGAAGATGACATAATTATCGAAGGTTTTTGGAAGAAGTTGATGTTAAATATAAAGTATTTAGGACTGTAAGTTTAAATAGTAACAACCACTCCAAATAGAGATGGTAATAAAAAATTAAAGGATTATCTATAAATGTTAGAGAAATTTTCTAAATATAAGTTGTCAATTATATATATATTAAAAAAAACAAATGTGATATTATTTGACTTTGTTTTTATAATTTTATTATGTATTATTACAAATAATAAATTGCTATATACACTTCTTGCTTTCGCTATTTTAAATATATATATAAATTACTATTTTGATATTAATACACTTGCCAAAAAAATAGTAATATCTTCAAAATTTAAGGAAGAATTTAATGAAAATTATTTTGACTTATATTGGCGGTTTAATAAGTTACAAGTTCAATTATTTGCAAACTGTACTTTGAGTATGATATCCCTAATTCAATTTGTATCAGTTACTTCAATTTTTTTAAGAGGGATAGTAGGTTTAATATTCCTTGTGATAGGTGCTATTTTAAGCGGTATAGTTTTTTCGATTTCAATTAATTCGATGACTCTGTTACGTCTAACAAGTAAAAAACAACAAAATTATACTTCATATACTAAGGAAGAAATGGATATTTTAAATAATTTAAGATGAAAATATTTATTAAGGAGAAACAACCATGATCAACCGTTACTCTCGCCCTGAGATGGCGAACATTTGGAGTGAAGAAAATAAATACCGTGCTTGGCTTGAGGTGGAAATCTTGGCTGACGAGGCATGGGCTGAGTTGGGGGAAATCCCTAAGGAAGATGTGGCTTTGATCCGCGAGAAGGCGGACTTCGATATCGACCGGATTTTGGAGATTGAGCAGGAGACACGCCATGATGTGGTGGCCTTCACGCGTGCGGTTTCTGAGACGCTTGGCGAAGAGCGCAAGTGGGTCCACTATGGGTTGACCTCTACCGACGTGGTGGATACTGCCTATGGTTACCTTTACAAGCAAGCCAACGACATCATTCGTCGTGACCTTGAAAACTTCACCAACATCATCGCTGATAAGGCTAAGGAGCACAAGTTCACCATCATGATGGGTCGTACCCACGGTGTGCATGCGGAGCCAACAACTTTTGGTCTTAAATTGGCGACTTGGTACAGTGAAATGAAGCGTAATATCGAGCGTTTCGAGCATGCGGCTACTGGTGTAGAAGCTGGGAAAATCTCTGGCGCGGTTGGTAACTTTGCCAACATTCCTCCATTTGTAGAGCAATATGTCTGCGACAAACTGGGTATCCGTGCTCAAGAAATCTCTACACAGGTGCTTCCTCGTGACCTTCACGCTGAGTATTTTGCAGTTCTTGCCAGCATCGCAACTTCTATCGAGCGTATGGCGACTGAAATCCGTGGTTTGCAAAAGTCTGAGCAGCGCGAAGTGGAAGAGTTCTTTGCCAAAGGGCAAAAAGGTTCATCTGCAATGCCTCACAAACGCAACCCAATCGGTTCTGAAAATATGACAGGTTTGGCGCGTGTTATCCGTGGTCACATGGTGACGGCCTATGAGAACGTTGCTCTTTGGCACGAACGTGATATTTCTCACTCATCAGCTGAGCGTATCATCACACCAGATACGACTATTTTGATTGACTACATGCTCAACCGCTTTGGAAATATTGTCAAGAATTTGACGGTCTTCCCAGAAAACATGATCCGCAACATGAACTCTACGTTTGGTCTTATCTTTAGTCAACGTGCTATGTTGACCTTGATCGAAAAAGGCATGACGCGTGAACAAGCCTACGACTTGGTGCAACCAAAAACAGCCCACTCTTGGGACAACCAAGTAGACTTCAAACCGCTTCTCGAAGCAGATCCAGAAGTGACATCACGCCTCACTCAAGAGGAGATCGATGAAATCTTCAACCCTGCATACTACACCAAACGAGTAGATGATATCTTCGAACGTATCGGACTTGGTGACTAATCATAAAATAAAAAAGCGAGATTCAATCTCGCTTTTTCGTATTCTCTTAGAAGAATCTTAGTCTTCTTTTCTCTTAGTCAGTCCGTAGGATGCTAGAGTCGCCATGAGTCCTGCTGCGACCAAGCCTGCAGAGTCTTGACTTCCTGTTGCAGGGAGTTGTTTTTCATCTGCTTTGGCAGTAGTTGGTGCAGTTTGCTCAGCTTTCTCAACGGCAGTGCCGACTTCGACCACCTGAGCGACCGTTTCCTGTGTTACCACGCTATTGACAAGCGTTCTTTCTTCTTTTCCATCAGCACTAGTGCTTACAGAGTAGAAGGCAGTACGGTGGCCGTTAGCCCCTTTAGTAACAACTTGCGTTTGTCCTTTTGGTAATTGAGGATTTTCACGTGTCACAGTAGTGAATGGAATTTCTTCCTCTTGGATATCCAGTCTTGGTTTTGTTTCTGCGGCTGGAGCAAGACCGTGTTCGTCTCCTACATGGGTTACAAGGGTTCCGACTTCAATAACTTGGGTCACTGCTTCTTGAGTCACAAGGCTATCTACAAGAGTTTTCACTTCCTTACCGTCAGCACTAGTGCTTACAGAGTAGTAATGGCTGCGATGACCGTTAGCGCCTTTAGTAACGACTTGAGTCTTCCCTTTGAGCAAGAGTGGATTTTCACGTGTTACGGTAGTGAACGGAATCTTTTCCTCTTGGATATCCAGTCTTGGTTTTGTTTCTGCGGCTGGAGCAAGACCGTGTTCATCCCCTTTGTGAGTAATAGGGGCGCCGATTTCAACCACTTGGGTCACAGGTTCTTTGGTTACTTGGCTATCTATAACCGTTTCTGTTTGTTTACCATTTTCAGTAAGGACAGAGATGTAATGAGTGCGTTCGCCCTCTACACCTGGTGTGATGATCTTTTCTTGACCGGCTGGGAGGTTCGGATTTTCCTTCTTGATAACTTCAAATGGAATCTTTTCTGCTCTTGTGATGAGTTCCGGTTTGGTTTCGACATTGGCAGCTAGTTCGTTTTCATCGAGGCTTCCTGAGTGGGTTGCTGCTGGTTTAAGGCCTAGGCGGGCTGCCTTGAGTTTGGCTACGAGAGCATCTAACTCGGCTTGTTTGTTACGGTTGAGGTTGTAGTTGAGAGCTTCTTTAGCTACATTTAAGACCTCCAAGCTTTCCTTGCTGTATCCATCCAAGTTTGCAGGGATTTGAGTAAGCTCCTCGCGGAGGGCATTGTAGTTAGCGCGGAAGTAGTCTTTGTTATGGTCTGCAAAGGCAGTCATGAGTTCAAAGATTTCTTCTTCCTTGTACTCGGCACTTGGTTTGTCTGCCCAGATAGCAAGCATGCTTCCGACGGTTGGAAGGTCTACTTCTGGATACTTGGTAGAAGCAAGCTGGTTAAATGGTACTTTGCCAGAGTTTTCAAGTGCTTTTGATAGTGGGTAGGCTTCGTCTGGTTTGTGATTGCCTAGGACGTAGTACCAGTCTCCGTTGGTATTGAGGAGTTTATAGCCTTTGCTTGCTAGGTACTGAGGCGTTGCAAGGTTATAGCCCCACCATCCCTTAGACCAGTAAGAGATGATGACATCCTTGTCAAACTCAACATCATCCTTGTCTTCATAGTAGAAACCATCGTTGAAGGCCATTGGTTGAAGGCCTCTTTCTTTGGCCATGGCAGCAAGGGTGTTAGAGTACTCAGCAAACTTGCCATAGAGTCCATACCATTTGAGGTAGTACCAGCCTTGAGCGTTGGTGGCATCATTGGCATATTCGTCCGTACCGTAGTTGAAAATCTTAGTCTTGCCTGCAAAGAAGTCCATGTACTTGCCGATGAGGGCCTTAACAAAGTTCATAGCTTCTTCGTTTTCAAGGTCCATGGTTGTTTTGGAGACCTTGTCAAAGTTGGCTTGAGGATTCTTGATTCCAAGTTTTTCCATAGCGACGAGCATGGCATCCATGTGACCTGGGCTGTTGATCGCTGGGATGAGTCCGAGGCCTTTTGATTTTGCGTACTCGATCAATTCAGTGATTTCAGCCTGGCTAAGAGTGGTTCCGTTTGGATCATCGTAGTAAGCTTTTGTTCCTTCAATGATGGCATTTTTGACATCGTCACTTGCATAAGTTTTTCCGTTAGCTGTGATGGTCATGTCATCAAGGAGGAAGCGAAGTCCATCATTTCCTAGGAGAAGATGCACATCAGAGTAGCCGAGCTCGCTCGCCTTGTCTACGATGCGTTTGAGTTGGTCGAGCGTGAAGTACTTACGTCCGGCATCGATAGAGATTACTTTGTTCTTGGCAAGCTTTTCAACTTCGCGTTTCGCGTCTTCTTCTTTTTGAGCTTCTGGTGTGAAGGTCAAATTGCTGACAGCTTCTTGGAGTTTCGCGATTGCTTGGTCAATGGTGTCTTGTTGGGCACGGCTGAGGTTGTTATCGAGTGAGCGAATGGCTTTTTCAGCTTCTTTTACAGCTGCGACACTTTCTGCAGTATAGCGGTTAAGGTCTGTTGGTACTTCTTTCAGGGCTTGCTCAGCAGACTCATAGTCAGCTGCGAAGTATTCAGCATTGGCATTTGCGAAGCTACGCATGAGTTTGAAGAGGCGTGATGGTGAATAGCGTGCAGATGGGGTATCCGCCCAAGCAGCTACCATACCCCCGATGAACGGGATAGTAGCCCCATCAGATTTTGGTACAGAAGTGATTGGAGTGTTCTTGATACCATTGAGTCCTTGGTCGAGGTTGTACCAGCCTTGACCATCGGCATTTCGTCCAAGGACGTAGTACCAAGCATCGTTTGTATTAAGGATTTGGTGGCCTTTTTCAACTAGAAGTTTAGAAGAAGCGACGTCGTATCCGCCCCATCCACCAGTCCACATAGAAACGATGATGTCTTTGTCAAAGGTTCCAAAGCTAGTGTCGCTATTGTAGTAGATACCGTCGTTAAAAGCCATTGGTTTGAGGCCGTGAGATTTGACGATGCGAGCAAGGTCGTTGGCGTAGGCGATAAATTTATCATAACCCTTGTCAGGGAATCCATCTTCTGGATACCATTTATAGGCTTGAAGAACGCTCCAGCCTTTGGCGTTTGTAGCATCATTGGCGTACTCATCCAGTCCGATATTGAAGATGTCAGATTTGCCAGCGAAGTAAGCAGCATACTTTTCGATCAGAGCTTTGGTAAATGCAACCGCTTCTTTGTTATCAAGGTCAACGGTACGAGCAGATTCCTTGCCAAAGTAGTTGAAGTTCGGTTTTTGGATACCTAGTTCTTTCATGGCATGCAAAATCGCATCCATGTGACCAGGGCTGTTTACAGTTGGGATGAGGCCAATACCTTTATTTTTAGCATAGTTGATCAAGTCCGTCATCTGACTTTCTGTCAAATGGTTGCCGTTTGGATCCTTGTAGTAGGCATCGGTTCCGTTTTCAAGTGCACGTTTGACATCGTCGCTTGCATAGGTTTTGCCATTGGCTTTGATCGTCATGTCGTCCAACATAAAACGCATGCCGTCATTTCCAACTAGTAGATGAAGATCAGTATAACCGTAGTGTTTGGCTTTGTCGATGATTTCTTTGAGTTGGTCTGGAGAGAAGTACTTACGTCCAGCGTCGATTGAGATCATTTTTCGTTTTGCCAGTTTTTCATTTACCTGAGCTGCACGTTCCGTGCTAGGAGTGGCTACTGCAGGTGTGACGGCTTCATTTTTCTTTTCTGAAGGAGTACTTTCGGCAGGAGTTTCAGCTGGGGCAGGACTCTCTTTCTCGGCAGTAGGAGTTGGAGTAGCATTTTCTGTCACAACTGGTGCGCTTGACTCTTCTGTTTTTGGAGTAACTGTTCGAGGAACCTCCTGGTCTTCTTTGACCTCCTCTTTTACAGGTTTGTCAGCCTTTTCTTCCAGTTTTTCTGGAACCTTGGAGTCTACAGCTTCTTTGACTGCTTGTGGACTCTCCTGAATCGTTTGGACAGTTTCTTCAGCTGTTGGAGCGGGAGTAATTCCGTCGGCAGATACGACTTGGGCGCTAAAAGCAAATCCTATAAGTACAGAAGCCGCCCCAACCGCGTATTTACGGATGGAGAAGCGCTGTTTCTTTTCTAGTTTCATGACAAAACCTCCTTGTTATTATCATATATGATAGCGTTTACATAAAACCAATTTTATTTTATTATCTAAGGAGTAAAATGTCAAGTGGGTTTATATAAGAACTATAATAAATAGAGGAAATCATAAGATTTAGGAGAAATTTGCTAATAAGGGATAAAACAGAGAAAAAACCAAACGAAAATTTACCTTGTTTTTAGTAAAAATGCTACTAATTAAATAAGAGTCCTTTATAGCGTTTTCACAACTTCTTTCTCGTGCTATAATGAATAGAGAAAAAGCCTGAGCTAGGCTCAGGCTTTTTCTTAATGACCTCGATTGCATGAGATGAATTTGATTTTGTAGTAGTCCGCTCGCTTATAAGTTTCACTATAGGCAAGGACTTGGCCAGTGGCCTCAAGTTTTGTAGTCTTCGTTTGGAAGACAGTTGGGAATTGTGTATCGATTCCGAGTACAGAAGCAGCATGCTCTGGTGTTGGGAATGCGATTTCGTTGATTTCCTCAAAATGTTCATCACTCATGTGAATGCGGTAATCCAATTTGAAACGTGTATAGATAGAGCTATAATAGTCAAGATTTGGATAGTTGGCATTGATGTATTGCTCAGGAATATAAGATGTGTGGTAGATGTATGTTACGTCGTTTGTCTGACGAATACGTTCAATCTTATAGTAGAATTGATCTCCACGTAGTCCAAGTTTATCTAAATATTCAAGTTTGTTTCCGCGCTCGATAGAAAGGACAGTAACTTTATCGTCTTTTGTTTCAAAGATTTCGACATCTGAAAACTCAACGAGTTTGTGCTTACGGGCACGTGAAACGAAAGTACCTTTACCTTGTTGGCGGACAATGTAGCCGTCTTTAGCAAGGTCGTTCAAGGCACGAACAACTGTGATTGAACTCACATCGTACATCGCGATCAATTCGGCTTCTGTATAAAATTTATCTCCACTTGCAAATTGACCAGAGATGATTTTGTTTTTTAATTCATCTTTAATATATTGGTATTTAGGAATAGCCATAAATTTCACCTCGATTCTCTTTCTCCAATTTTGATTTTACCACAAATATAGAGAAAAGAGTAGTATTAAGGTCAAAAAATTAAAATAATAGACTAAAAATGTTATTTTACATGTAAAAAAATTCATTTGATGTTCTTGTGAATTATCATACATAAAAAGATCGTTTTCATGCTATTTTTAGATAATTTCGGTAAACGGTAAGTAAAAAAATAGAAAAATTTTAAATAATTTTCTAAAACCTATTGACAAATGCAAAAGATTTGATTATAGTTAATATTATAATAAATGAAAGCGCAAACTTAATTCGTCAGAGGTAATAACATGACCAGATTTAAAATTGAGGACGATTTCTATTTAGACGAAAAACCGTTCAAGATTTTGTCCGGCGCCATTCATTATTTTAGGATTCCAGCAGAGGATTGGTATCATTCTCTCTATAACTTAAAGGCGCTTGGCTTTAATACAGTCGAGACCTATGTGGCTTGGAATTTACACGAACCTGTTGAAGGGGAGTTTGATTTTGAAGGTGCCAGAAATTTGGAGAGATTTCTTCAAATTGCACAAGATCTAGGTCTCTATGCCATTGTACGCCCGTCTCCATTTATCTGTGCGGAATGGGAATTTGGTGGCTTGCCGGCTTGGCTCTTGACAAAGGACATGCGAATTCGCTCGTCCGACCCGGCCTACATCGAGGCTGTTGCTCGCTATTATGACCAATTATTGCCAAGGCTTGTGCCTCGCTTGTTGGATAATGGTGGAAACATTCTTATGATGCAAGTCGAAAATGAATATGGCTCTTATGGAGAAGATAAGTCTTATCTACGAGCAATTCGGAAATTGATGGAAGACCGAGGGATTGATTGCCCACTCTTTACTTCAGATGGCCCATGGAGGGCTACTCTGAAAGCCGGAACCTTGATCGAAGACGATCTCTTTGTGACAGGAAACTTCGGTTCTAAAGCTCCGTACAACTTTTCACAGATGCAGGAATTCTTTGATGAGCATGGCAAGAAATGGCCCCTCATGTGTATGGAATTCTGGGATGGTTGGTTCAACCGTTGGAAAGAACCCATCATCACTCGTGATCCTAAAGAATTGGCAGAAGCTGTTCGAGAGGTATTGGAGCAAGGCTCTATCAACCTTTACATGTTCCATGGGGGGACAAACTTTGGTTTCATGAATGGTTGCTCGGCTCGAGGGACTCTGGATTTGCCGCAAGTCACATCTTACGACTATGATGCCCTTCTCGATGAAGAAGGAAATCCAACTGCTAAATACTTAGCAGTCAAGAAGATGATGGCAACCCACTTCCCAGAGTATCCACAGTTGGAACCACTCTATAAGGAAAGCATGGAGATAGGGTCCATTCCATTGGTCGAAAAAGTTTCCTTGTTTGAAACCCTGGATAATCTCTCTAGTCCTACTGAAAGCCTCTATCCAAAAGCGATGGAAGAACTTGGTCAAAGTTATGGCTACCTTCTCTACCGCACTGAGGCAAGTTGGGATGCAGAAGAGGAACGCCTCCGTATCATTGATGGACGTGACCGAGCTCAACTTTATGTAGGTGGTCAATGGATTGCCACTCAATACCAGACAGAGATTGGTGAAGACATCTACTGTCAGGGCAACCGAGAAGGCTTTTCAGAGATTGACATCTTGATTGAAAATATGGGGCGTGTCAACTACGGACATAAGTTCTTGGCAGATACGCAACGTAAAGGAATTCGAACAGGTGTCTGCAAGGATCTACATTTCTTACTGAATTGGAAACAATATCCACTGCCACTGGATAATCCTGAGAAAATTGATTTTTCAAAAGGATGGACAGAAGGACAACCAGCCTTTTACGCTTTCGACTTTACTGTTGAAGAGCCGAAGGATACCTACTTAGACTTGTCTGAGTTTGGTAAGGGAGTTGCCTTTGTCAACGGGCGTCACTTAGGACGTTTCTGGAACGTCGGCCCGACCCTCTCACTTTATATCCCTCATAGTTATCTCAAGGAAGGTGCTAACCGCATCATCATCTTTGAAACTGAGGGCGAATATAAAGAAGAGATTCATTTAACTCGTAAACCTACACTAAAACACATAAAGGGGGAAAACTTATGACAATTGTAGGATGTCGTATCGATGGACGTTTGATCCACGGTCAAGTAGCCAATCTTTGGGCTGGAAAACTAAACGTTTCACGCATTATGGTTGTAGACGACGAAGTTGTTAACAACGATATTGAAAAGAGTGGTTTGAAACTTGCGACACCACCAGGTGTGAAACTCAGTATCTTGCCAGTTGAGAAAGCAGCAGCAAATATCCTTGCTGGTAAATACGATAGCCAACGTCTCTTTATCGTTGCACGTAAACCAGACCGTTTCCTTGGTTTGGTCGAAGCAGGTGTACCGCTTGAAACACTTAACGTCGGCAATATGTCTCAAACACCAGAAACTCGCTCTATCACACGTTCTATCAACGTGGTAGATAAGGATGTGGAAGATTTCCACAAACTAGCAGAAAAAGGTGTGAAACTCACTGCTCAAATGGTTCCAAATGATCCAGTTTCAGACTTTTTGAGCTTATTAAAATAGGAAAAAATTTTTAGGAGGTCATTGTTATGATACAACCGTGGCAAATTTTACTTCTCACTTTGTACTCAGCTTATCAAATCTGTGATGAGTTGACAATCGTTTCATCTGCAGGTTCCCCTGTATTCGCTGGTTTCATTACTGGTTTGATCATGGGAGATGTGACAACTGGTTTGTTTATCGGTGGTAGCTTGCAGTTGTTCGTTCTCGGGGTTGGTACCTTCGGTGGTGCTTCTCGTATCGACGCAACTTCTGGTGCGGTTCTTGCAACAGCATTCTCTATCTCTCAAGGCATTGATACAGACCTTGCGATCACAACAATCGCTGTACCAGTGGCAGCACTTTTGACATACTTCGACGTTCTTGGACGTATGACTACTACTTTCTTTGCACACCGTATTGATGCTGCAATCGAACGCTTTGACTACAAAGGTATCGAGCGCAACTACCTACTTGGTGCAGTGCCTTGGGCTCTTTCTCGTGCCCTTCCAGTATTCTTCGCTCTTGCTTTTGGTGGTGCTTTCGTACAATCAGTAGTAGACCTAGTTAAAGAATACCAATGGGTTGCAGACGGTTTGACACTTGCAGGTCGTATGCTTCCAGGTCTCGGATTTGCAATCTTGCTTCGTTACCTCCCAGTTAAACGTAACCTTCACTACCTTGCAATGGGATTCGGTTTGACAGCTATGTTGACTGTTCTTTACTCATATGTAACAGGTCTTGGTGGAGCTGTTGCGGGTATCCTTGGTACTCTTCCTGCTGATGTTGCTGAAAAGATTGGCTTTGCTAACAACTTCAAAGGTTTGTCTATGATCGGTATCTCTATCGTAGGTATCTTCCTTGCAGTTGTTCACTTTAAGAACAGCCAAAAAGTAGCTGTAGCAGCACCTTCTACACCATCAGAAAGTGGGGAAATCGAAGATGACGAATTCTAATTACAAACTTACAAAAGAAGATTTTAATCAAATTAACAAACGTAGCTTGTTCACTTTCCAATTAGGTTGGAACTACGAACGTATGCAAGCTTCTGGTTACCTTTACATGATCTTGCCTCAATTGCGTAAAATGTATGGGGATGGAACTCCTGAATTGAAAGAAATGATGAAAGTTCATACTCAATTCTTCAATACTTCACCATTCTTCCACACTATTATCGCTGGTTTTGACCTTGCCATGGAAGAAAAAGATGGTGTGGGTTCAAAAGATGCCGTTAACGGTATCAAGACAGGTTTGATGGGACCATTCGCTCCTCTTGGAGATACAATCTTTGGTTCACTTGTACCTGCTATCATGGGATCTATCGCAGCAACTATGGCTATCGCTGGCCAACCATGGGGTATCTTCCTTTGGATCGCAGTTGCAGTTGCATATGACATCTTCCGTTGGAAACAATTGGAATTTGCCTACAAAGAAGGGGTTAACCTTATCAACAACATGCAAAGTACCTTGACAGCTTTGATTGACGCTGCATCTGTACTTGGTGTCTTCATGATGGGTGCTCTTGTAGCAACAATGATCAACTTTGAGATTTCTTACAAATTGCCAATCGGTGAAAAATTGATTGACTTCCAAGACATCTTGAACTCAATCTTCCCACGCTTGCTTCCAGCAATCTTCACTGCATTCATCTTCTGGTTGCTTGGTAAGAAAGGTATGAACTCTACTAAAGCGATCGGTATCATTATCGTTCTTGCAGTAGGTCTTTCATTCATCGGTAAATTCTTGCTTGGAATGGGCGCATAATTTATGAGTAAATCATTAATTTTGGTGAGTCATGGTCGTTTCTGTGAAGAACTTAAAGGTAGCACAGAAATGATCATGGGTCCACAGGACAACATTCATGCAGTGGCTCTTCTTCCAGAAGATGGCCCAGAAGAATTTACTGCAAAATTTGAAGCTGCTATCGAAGGATTGGATGATTTCCTAGTCTTTGCGGACCTTCTCGGTGGAACACCATGTAACGTGGTAAGCCGTTTGATTATGGAAGGTCGCGACATTGAACTCTACGCAGGGATGAATCTTCCAATGGTGATTGAATTTATCAATGCCAGCCTTACAGGTGCAGATGCGGACTACAAGAGCCGTGCTGCAGAAAGCATTGTAAAAGTCAATGATTTGTTAGCAGGTTTCGATGATGACGAAGATGAATAAGATGTGACAACGTGAAAATCACAGGGAAAATAGGCGATAGGAGGACGGAGCGATGCTCCGACGATAATCGGTCTTTTTCCCCAAGATTTTAGTTGGAACTCAATTCAATAAGATGTGACAACGGCTAAATCGTTAGAGCATCTTATATAGAATATACATGGGAATGGGAGTCACTCCCATTCCCATATTTTCAATAGGAATGAAACAACAATAGATTAGAGGAACTCTATGCTAAATTACACAAAAGAAGAATTACTTGAACTGGGTGCAGAAATCACGACTCGTGAGATCTACCAACAGCCTGATGTATGGAAAGAGGCTTTTGAAGCCTATCAAGCAAAACGAGAAGAAATTGCAGCATTCCTACAAGGAATTGCTGATAAGCATGACTATATCAAGGTCATCTTGACGGGTGCTGGTACTTCTGCTTATGTGGGAGATACCTTGGTGCCTTACTTTAAGGAAGTCTATGACGAACGCAAATGGAATTTCAATGCCATTGCGACAACAGATATCGTTGCCAATCCAGAAACTTATTTGAAAAAAGATGTGGCGACTGTCCTTGTTTCCTTTGCTCGTAGTGGGAATTCACCTGAAAGTGTGGCGACGGTTGATTTGGCCAAAGCCTTGGTTGATGACCTCTATCAAGTGACCATTACATGTGCTGCAGATGGTAAATTGGCTCTTCAAGCTCATGGCGATGAGCGCAATCTTTTGCTCTTGCAACCAGCTGCTTCCAATGACGCTGGATTTGCCATGACTTCTAGCTTTACGTCCATGATGCTAACAGCTCTCTTGGTTTTTGATCCTACAGAATTTGCTGTGAAAGCTCAACGTTTTGAAGTTGTGTCTAGCCTTGCCCGCAAAGTTCTAGACAATGCAGCAGATGTTAAAGGGCTTGTAGACCTTGACTTTAACCGCGTCATCTATCTTGGTGCTGGTCCTTTCTTTGGCCTTGCTCATGAAGCTCAGCTCAAGATTTTGGAATTAACAGCTGGTCAAGTGGCGACCATGTATGAAAGCCCAGTTGGCTTCCGTCACGGTCCAAAATCATTGATCAACGAAGATACAGTTGTTTTGGTATTTGGTACAACGACAGACTACACTCGCAAGTACGACTTGGACTTGGTTCGTGAAGTGGCTGGTGATCACATTGCTCGTCGTGTCGTGCTCTTGAGTGATCAAGCCTTTGGTCTTGAAAATGTCAAAGAAGTAGCCCTTGGTTGTGGCGGTGTCTTGAACGATATTTACCGTGTCTTCCCTTACATCGTTTATGCCCAACTCTTTGCCCTTTTGACTTCACTCAAGGTAGAAAATAAACCAGATACACCGTCTCCTACTGGTACCGTAAACCGTGTGGTACAAGGTGTGATCATTCATGAATATCAAAAATAAGGAAGTGTCTATGAGTAAATTACAATTAAGTCCCAATAAAGTAGCTTGCTTGCAAAAACTCTCTGACGAGAACGGCATTATCTCAGCTCTTGCCTTTGACCAACGTGGTGCTTTGAAACGCCTCATGGCTCAATACCAAACAGAAGAACCAACAGTTGCTCAAATGGAAGAACTCAAGGTCTTGGTTGCAGATGAATTGACAAAATACGCATCATCTATGCTTCTTGACCCAGAGTATGGACTTCCAGCTACTAAAGCCCTCGATGCCAATGCTGGTCTTCTCCTTGCTTATGAGAAAACGGGTTACGATACAACAAGCACCAAACGCTTGCCTGACTGCTTGGATGTTTGGTCTGCAAAACGTATCAAGGAACAAGGTGCAGACGCTGTGAAGTTCTTGCTTTACTATGACGTAGACAGCGCTGACGAACTCAACCAAGAAAAACAAGCCTACATCGAACGTATTGGTTCTGAGTGTGTGGCGGAAGACATTCCATTCTTCCTTGAAATCTTGGCTTACGATGAAAAAATCGCTGACGCAGGTTCTGCAGAGTATGCTAAAGTAAAACCTCACAAGGTTATCGGTGCCATGAAAGTCTTCTCAGACCCACGCTTTAACATCGATGTCTTGAAAGTGGAAGTTCCAGTCAACGTCAAATACGTTGAAGGATTTGGTGATGGTGAAATCGTTCATACACGAGAAGAAGCAGCAGCCTTCTTCAAAGCACAAGATGAAGCAACCAACTTGCCATACATCTACTTGAGTGCAGGTGTATCAGCTAAACTCTTCCAAGAAACGCTAGTATTTGCCCACGAATCAGGCGCAAACTTCAACGGTGTTCTTTGCGGCCGTGCAACTTGGGCTGGATCAGTTGAAGCCTACATCAAAGACGGTGAAGTAGCAGCTCGTGAATGGTTGCGCACAACAGGATTTGAGAACATTGACGAACTCAACAAGGTTCTTCAAACAACAGCGACTTCATGGACTGAACGTGTAGAAGCATAAAACAAGAATAGAAGAATCTCCATTTGTTAAGAAGAGACTTAAGGTTTTCTGACAAAGGATTCTGAAAATAGAAACTACAACCATAGATGGTGAATACACTTTCTATGGTTTGTTTACTTAATAGAAATGGATCAAAGGAGAGAAGAATGAAAGCATACACAGAGCGTGTATTTGGAAATCATGAGGGCAAGGATGTCTTGGCCTATCGCTTTGAGACGGACAGTGGCTATCAACTAGAAATCATGACCTATGGTGCGACCATCTTGCGCTATGTCACACCCGACAAGGCTGGGAATTTTGCCAATGTGATTTTGGGCTTTGATGATTTTGATAGCTATGTAGGCAATAGTCCCAAGCATGGAGCAAGTGTAGGTCCTGTAGCGGGCCGTATTGCAGGTGCGACATTTGAACTCAATGGTCAGACCTATGACCTTGAAGTCAACAACGCTAGCAACTGTAACCACAGTGGTTCAACAGGTTGGGATGCGAGCTTGTTTGAATTGACTGAGGTGAGCGACCATGGATTGACCCTCTACACAGAGCGTACAGACGGGACGGGAGGATTCCCTGGTAATCTCAAGATCTGGATCAGCTACCACTTGGAAGAAACTGGCGCCTACGAAGTCAGCTATAAGGTGACGACAGATCAGGATACGCTTGTCAATCCAACTAATCACAGCTACTTCAACTTGTCTGGTGATTTCACGCAGACAGTTGACCGCCATGTCTTCCAGCTAAATACGGAGGGCATTTACCCAATCGCTCCGGACGGTGTTCCGGCTAAGACTCCAGATGCTACTCGTGATGTGGTTAAACATATCTACAATGGTGCTTTGTTGAAGGACATCTTTGCAGAGGAAGATGAGCAAATCCAGTTGGTATCTGGTTTGGATCACCCATTTGCCCTTCCTGCCGATCATGACAATGCTGGTTTCCTTTATGACCAAAACTCAGGTCGCTTCTTACTTTTCAAGACAGAGGCCCCTTGCTTTGTGGTCTACACAGCAAACTTTGTGGATGAGAGTGTGCTCATAGCTGGTCAGCCAATGGTACAGCACAATGGGATTGCCCTTGAAGCGCAAGCTTTACCAGATGCCATTCACAGTGACCTCAAAGACCAAGTCATTCTCAAAGCAGGGGAAACTTTCACCAGCAAAACTCGCTACGAGCTTGTTGTAAAATAAAAAGAAGAGCTGGTTTCCAGCTCTTTTGAGTTGTCTTCGTTGACATTTTATCTCAATAGTGTATAATTGATGTAATATATAAAGTTACAACTAAAAGGAGACAGCCTATGACTTATGCATACCAAAGCCACATTTACCTAGCCGAGGTGGTTTTAAATGTCAAGGATTTGACGAGTCAAACGACTTTTTATCACCAGATTATTGGCTTGGAGATTTTATCTCAAACAGAGACAGAAGCGATTTTGGGACTTGGTAAAAAAGCCTTGGTCCACTTGATTGCGACTGAAAAAGCTGGGGAAGTAAGGGAGCGTTATGGGCTCTACCATCTAGCGATTTTATTGCCGACACGAAAAGCCTTGGCAGATGTCCTGAAACACTTAAGTGATTTGCGCATTCCTCTGGTCGGAGGAGCGGATCATGGATACAGTGAGGCCCTTTATCTGGAAGATTTGGAAGGAAATGGCATTGAACTCTACCATGATAAACCAGTTTCTTCATGGGATATTCGAGAAGATGGTCGCATTATCGGTGTGACTGAGGCTCTTGCGGCTCAGGATATTTATGAGTTAGGGGAAAAGGTAGATCCCTTTATCCTAGCTGAAGGGACGAGAATGGGGCATATCCATCTATCGGTTAAGGATAGCCGCGCGGCGAGTCAGTTTTATCAAAAGGTGTTAGGGCTAGAGGATAAATTTAGCATCCCTAGTGCTAGTTGGATTGCAGCTGGGGACTACCACCATCACTTAGCAGTCAATGAATGGGCTGGAAAAGGTCTAGCTCCGCGTAAATCGGGCTTTCCTGGCTTGGCCTACTACGTCCTTGAGGTCAAAAGCAAGGAAGAACTCTTAGCCATCGTTCAGCAAGCGCAAGAGGTAGAAGCAACAATCAAGTGGATACATTCGAGTGAGTTGGATCTTGTAGATCCAGACGGCATTGTGACCCGCATTCGCTTGGCACGATGAAACGAGGAAAACACATTATTTATTTTAGAGACATAGGAAAAGGCGGATAAGCTCGCATTCTGTTTTTAGAATGCGGACTTGTCCGTTTTTTTATGAAATGACGAAACCTTTCTTGGATCTAGCAAAGGTATCTGTTGGGGATGTTTTCCCTTTTCTGGGGGTTCATGCTATAATACTAATAAACTTTTCTTTCTCTAGAAAGGCAAATGCCGAAAAATCGGTTAGACTGCTCGCAATCGACGTCATGATGCTTTTAAGAGAAAGTAGGATTCTGTTTGAGCATCCGTATTGAGTTTAGGAGAGGGGAAATAAGATGGACACAAGTGTAAAAAAATTAATCAGTATGGGCCCTCTGGAGGACTATTTTATTTATTATGATCTGAGGAATCAAGTATTCTATGAAGTAAAACAAGGCATGAATTATTCAGCCATTGCAGCTCCTATTGCAGTCTTTTCCTTGCAACGGCTGTCGAAGTTGCTCAACCAAACCTTTGGAGATGTCTCATCACCTTTCAATCTGCTTTTCTTTATCTTGATGTCTCTGTTTTTAATTTTCGGGACAATTCTCCTTGCCAAATCTACCCGACGCAACATGAAGACAGATAGATTTAGAAAAGTTCGGTTAACAAAAGCCAATATTAAAACACTTAGAAGAAAATCTAGATGGACAGTCCTAGTTGAGGTTTTTTGTTTTCTCATGATTCTGTTTTCCATCTATCGTTATTTTACCTACTCTGATTTTCTGTTCTTGATGATGTATATGTTAGGGATTTTTTCACTTGTTTATATTGTCTATGAATTTCAGATGAAAACGCGCAAACGACTGTTCAAGGAGCTGATGGAGACATTACAGGACGGTAGCCAAGGGAAAGAGGGCGAATTATAAGATGAGAAAAATAATCTTTATTGGACAGAGCGGTGATGAAGCTGTCTACTATAACACAAGAACAAAAGAGGCTCTGGTAGCCGATAAGAGCGCCTTATTAAATACAGAAGGAGCTAGGAAGACCAATAAGGCTATTATTCCTTTGATATTACTTTTTGCGTTATTTGGTGGAGGTGTTGGACTTGCTATTTTTTCCTTTACTTCTCCATTTAGATTAAACGAGAGGATGATTCCAATCATTTTACTAGCCATATTTTTAGTTTTTGTTGGAAGTATTTATATGTTGGAAAAAGCATTGTATAAAAATGTTCGTTCCACAGTTTTGGCAAACGAAGAACAATTTAAAGCTGCAGTGAATGGAAATTTATTTTGGGAAGGATTTTCCGATAAGAAAGCAACATTAGGTAAAATTTTCTTTTTCTCGTTTGTTATCTTGGTTCTTCTGTTTTGTTTAGGAATTGTAAGTTTATTTGGAATACCAGGAATGCTTATTCCTTATTATAACCATGAGTGGTTTGATCTTTCATTATTATTTTCACCAGTGGCAGGGGTACTTCCAGCAGTGGTCGTAATTGCTCTATTCCAAAACAACCCAATCCGCTGGCTCTTAGCTGTGCGAAAATATGAACAGGGGAAAGTGATATTTAGGGAAGAGAAGAACTAGAAACACAAGAGAAGCGCTATTACTATTACCAGTGGTTGATGATGTTTTATCAACGGCCTATGATAAAAATTGAAGTTTCTGATTATAGTGATTGGTGGAAACTGTGGTGATTTTATATGAGAAAAATAATTTTTATTGGACAGAGCGGTAATAAGGCCGTTTACTATAATACGCGAACGAGAGAAGCTCTTGTAGCAGATAAGAGCGCCTTGTTAAATACAGAAGGGGCTAGGAAGACCAATAGTGCTATCATTCCTTTGATGTTTGCTTTTGTTTTTTTGGGTATTATCGGAGGATTAGTAGCTATACCTGCATTTTCGGATTTTCGATACAGCAGCTGGATGGTTCCGCCTTATATCGTTGCCCAGTTCTTTGTCTGCTTTGGCTTTATATGGATGATGGAAGAGGCCTTGTATAAAGAGGTGAAACAGGTTCAAGGGGCAAGTTCTCAACAGTTTGCGAAAGCCGTTGACTCAAATCTGCTTTGGGAAAATTTTAGTGAGAAAAAAGCGACGTTTGGGAAAATGTTGGCTTTTATGATTGTTATGCTATTAGTTTTTATGACTACTATAGTAATATTTGTTGCTACTATCCCAAGTATTATTGACTCATTCAATAAGCAAGAGACATTTGATATACAAATCTTTTTCTCGCTTTTAGCAGGTCTCTTCCCAGCTGTTTCTTATTTGTTATTATTTCAAAACAATCCAATCCGCTGGCTCTTAGCCGTACGAAAATACAAGCAGGGGAAAGTATTATTTAGGGAAGAGAAGAACTAGAAACACGAGAGAAACGCTATTACCATTACCAGTGGTTGGCGATGTTTTATCAACAACCTATGATAAAATTGAAGTTTCTGATTATAGTGATTAGTGAAAACTGTGGTGATTTTATATGAGAAAAATAATTTTTATTGGACAGAGCGGTGATAAGGCCGTTTACTATAATACGCGAACAAAAGAGGCTCTTGTAGCAGATAAGAGTGCCTTGTTAAATACAGAAGGGGCTAGGAGATCGAATAGGGGGATTGCTCCTTTAATTGCTATATTCTCTTTGTTAGGTTTACTCGGAGGATTTGTTGCAATACCAATTTTCTCAGGCCTTCGTTATAATAGTGGGATGGTTCCTATTTTTATTCTTTGTCTTTCCTTTATCCTATTTGGATTTATATGGATGATGGAAGTCGCCTTATATAAAGGAGTGAAACGAGTCCAAGGAGCAACAAAGAAAGAGTTTAAAGAAGCAGTTTATTCAAATTTGTTCTGGGAAAATTTTAGTGAGAAAAAAGCGACGTTTGCGAAAATGTTGGCTTTTATGATTGTCATGCTACTAGTTTTTATGACTACTATAGTAATATTTGCTGCTGCAATTCCGGGCACTATTGACTCATTCAATAAGCAAGAGGCATTTGATATACAAATCTTTTTCTCGCCTTTAGCAGGTCTCTTTCCTGCCTTGTTGTACCTTTTCTTATTCCAAAACAACCCTATCCGCTGGTTCTTAGCTGTGCGAAAATATGAACAGGGGAAAGTGATATTTAATGAAGAAATAGAAAAGAGAGGATGATAATGTCACAAGAGAGATATTTGCAGATCAAAAAAGAGCATCAAGTTCGTAAGTTTGTGGGGCGTTTCCTCTTCATTCTTCTCGCTATCCTCGATGTTCTACTGGTATCAAGTCATTCCAATTATGTCCCGCTTGTAACGGTGGCTATGGTAACGATTGTGCCTTTTAATCATTATCTACTTGGTCCTCTTAGGAGACAGAAAAAAGCCATAGAAAAAGAGTATCCAGAATGGAAAATACTCAGTACAAAGGGAGTAAAGGTTCCCTCGGCTGAAGCCAATAAAAGAACCTTGGCTGGTATTGGGATCTTGATGGCCTTGCTGTTGTCTTTTGGGCTATTCTATAAACCTGTGAAACAGCCGAACGTCCAAGTAAACAATCCGCCTAAGCTTGATTTTAACACGCCTGGAACGTCCAAGTCTTCTGAGTCTGAGTCGTCCAGTTCCTCTAAGACCAAAGAATCCAGTTCCCCAGAATCGAAATCCTCGTCTTCGACTGAACAAAGTTCTAAAACCGAAAATTCAGGAACAAAACCGTCAAAAAGCGAGTCCAATAATCCCTATTACCAGATTCCAGGACTTACTGACGAACAGGTGAGAGATATCATATCGAAATCTGTGAAAGATTTGAGAGAAAAACAGTCAAAAGAAAAATCCGAAGAGTAGACTCGAGGACATCGATGTCCTTTCTGGATGAGTTAGTTTTGAGATTTTACTGTATAGAATAACTGGAGGAGTTCATATGACTAAAGAAGTGATTGGTTTGATAGTTGGGACAGTCGTCACTCTCCTATCTTTTGTGTTTGTATGTGGGACCTTTCTCTACCTCTATCTTCGAGATCAGAAGTTGGTCCGCCTTGCCAAGTCATCCGTTCCTGGAACGGTTATCGGCTATAGCCGTTTTCGTGAGGGGTATCCACCTATCGTCGAATACACGGTGGATGGGATTGCTTATAAGAAAACCTTGCAGTATTTTATGTTCAAAACGGTCACAATTCCGTGGGGGACTACTAAATTTTTAAAGGACTATACAAGAGAAGATATGCTAGCGCCTTCGATTACTCGCTACAGTAACTCCTTTGTTTCCTTCAAACGCTTGATGCAGACCCATTTCCCCCTTCATTCGGAGCTGACGGTCTGGTATGATCCAGACAAGCCGGCCAGGGCCTATGTCGAACGTTACAGTGGAATGGACAAGTTTTACAAGTGGTTTGGTATCGGATTTGGGCTGGCTCTAGTTCTAGTCTATGGGATAGTGATCCTAGCCTTTTTGTCCAAGATATAAGGCATAACTAATCGGATACTTGATTTCTCGATCGTGCTTCAAGGAGGACAGAGTTTCTTTTCCATTTCCATGCTTATCAATTTTTTCTTTCTGATACAGAGGAGAGGTTGCCTCCTACAAATACAGACAGGAAGTGAATTTTGACAAAGCCCCTTATTCGAGATATAATGAACAAAAAGTGACCAAGGATAAATTAATGACAAACTCAAAGTATATAACACGCCTGAAACGTTCAGAGGGTCAGTTGCGTGGGATTCAAAAGATGATTGAAGAAGATCGTGACTGCGCAGATATTGTTACGCAGTTGACAGCAGTGAAATCTAGCGTTGAGCGCGTGATTGAGATGATCATTACTGAAAATCTCACTGACTGTATCAACCAACCACTAGACGACCCCGAGGCTCAAAAGGAACGCCTAGAAAAGGCCATCCGATACCTGATTAAACGGAAATAAACTAATTTGCTATTGCTAAACAATGCAGACAAAGGTATTTAAGTTTGTTCCGACAAAAAAATCATGTCGAACAAACGGATGATTTCCCCCAAATACCAATGAGCAAACCTCTTTTTAGATACCATCAATGTGCTTCTTTTTTAAAAGCGACGGGCTACGAGCCCTATATCAGCGGGTTGCAGAAATGAAAAAACCGATTAAGTTTCTTAATCGGTTTTTTGCTTATTCTACTTGACCGGGCCAAGCATTCATACCACCTTCTACATTGATAACGGTGAGGCCTTGGGCGCTTAGAAATTCACAAGCAGATGCGGAGCGTACTCCGCCTTGACAGATGACATGGTATGCATGGTCAGGTTTGAGTTCTTTGTAACCTTGCTCCAAGTTACTTAAAGGCAGATTTTTAGCACCTGGTGCATGTCCTGCTTGGAATTCATGCACTTCACGTACATCGATAAGGTTTAGATTTTCATTTAGGTATTTTTCATAAAAGTCAGCCATGCTGATACTTGTTTCCATATTCGACTCCTTCTGGATTAGCCATTTTATATAGTGAATAAGCGCCATCAGGATTTTGGACGGTAAATCCTGCCTCTAGAGGATACGCTCTGTGATATAGCTGCGCAAAACACTGTGGCAGCTAAGGATGTAGGTTTGGTTCTTGTCTGGTTCATCCAAGTTCTCCCCTAGTTCATTTAGGGGTTATGGATGGTATCGATCTTGGGTCGCCACCTGAAATTCGCCACTTATGTGTACATCTAGGAATTTTTTGCCCTTATTCAGATCGTCTCCGAGCTGACACCATTGGATATTATCGCTCAGACCTTCGATAAGGTTCAAGGCTGCGTAGCCCATTTGATGCTTCTAGATGACCTGACCTGTCCAAGCGCTCATACCGCCTCGGACATTGATGACATCGTAGCCATTTTTCTTAAGTTTTTTCGCAGCTAGTTTGCTTCGTACACCAGAGTGACAAATGACATAAAGTGTTTCTTTTGTCGCAGGTGTGTAAGAACCGATTTCTGTTAAAGGAACGTTTTTGGCATTTTTGATATGACCCCTACGGAATTCCATAGGCGTCCGAACATCCAGTAGCTGAATTGGTTCTCTGAGTTTAGCTTCTAACTCACTGGTAGAAATACTGTCAATTTTTGTAAATAAGTGAAACATAGGCACCTCCAAATATACCCTTATGGGGTATATTAAACCATGAAGTTAATTTTTTGTCAAGCAAGTTGTTTTAACTTGGGAGGGGATTGGTTTTGAGAGTTTAGAAAGCAGGCTATTCTTGACCTTTCAAAGGCTTTTTGATATGATGGGTCCAAAGTAAGTGTGAGGTGATAAGATGGCTAGCGAATACCAGAAAATGATAGCAGGGGAGCCTTACCGTCCGTCGGATCCAGAGTTGCGGGCCTTGGCGCAGGCTTCTCGCCAAAAACAGGCTGCCTTTAACAAGGAAGAAAATCCCTTGAAGGGAGCAGATATTATCAAGACTTGGTTTGGCTCAACTGGGCAAAATCTTTATATCAATCCACGCTTGGTGGTCGATTATGGAGTCAATATCCATCTAGGGGAAAATTTTTATTCTAACTGGAACTTGACTATGCTGGATGTTTGTCCGATTCGCATTGGGAACAACGCTATGCTTGGCCCCAACTGTCAGTTTTTAACCCCACTCCATCCACTGGATCCACATGAACGCAATTCAGGGGTCGAATATGGCAAGCCCATCACCATCGGTGACAATTTCTGGGCTGGAGGTGGCGTCATTGTCCTTCCTGGAGTGACACTAGGAAATAATGTCGTTGCTGGAGCAGGAGCCGTGATCACCAAGTCCTTCGGAGACAATGTCGTCCTAGGTGGGAATCCTGCGCGTGTCATCAAGGAAATCCCAGTAAAAGAAAACTAAAAAGAACAGCTTGGGCTGTTCTTTTTATGAGCTTTAGTCTTATAGATTTTTCTTCTTTTTGGCTTTCTTGGTCAAGGAAACATCGCACTGGGAAATCTTGCTTGTCAGGTAGCTTGTCAGTTGGAAGTCGTCTACTTGAGGATTGAGATCGACTTCGTAGACGGTTTGCAAGGATTCACCAGAGTTGCTGGTATCTACTGAGATAAGGTCAGACTCGGTGCAAAATTGATCCAGCGCGACCTGGATAGTATCTAGGCGGTCTTCTTTATTGGGAAGTGTGATGGTTAAGAGTCTACGACGTTGGTGATTGCTCTTGCTCTGTTGTTTTTCCAAAAGGAGCCAAATGCTTAGGATAAAGACCGTGAAGAGTACGGCTAAGAAAAGGTAGCCTGTGCCTGCCGCCAGACCGATGATCATGGCTAGAAAGATAGCAATCAGCTCTCGAGAACCACTCGTGGCAGAACGGAAACGAATGAGACTAAAGGTCCCTGCTACTGCAATCGACGTTCCGAGACTGCCATTGACGAGGAAGATGACCAGCGTCATCAAACAAGGTAAAAGGGTCAAACTGATGACAAATTCCCGTGTGTAAAGAGTCCGTTGCTTGTAGGCCCAGCTGAGTGCTAGTCCTAGAAAAAGGCTGACGACGAGGGCGAGCAGGAGTTGGAGGGGGTCAGCAGTGGCGGTTGCGTCGTTGAAAATAGAGTTAAAAAGGTTAGACATAAGCGTTACCTACACTTTCTCCGATGGGTTGTGGGGCATAGGCCAGTCCTTGTGATTTATGGTAGGCGCAGGAGTATTTTGAGAATCTTTGCTCTACCAGACCATATTTATCAAGGATATCCTGTAGCCATTGCGGTTTGTCACCAGGCGCCTTGATTTCCATGATGATCAGGTCGTCTTCTAAGAGAGGCAGGCCTTCCTTGTCTGCAAATAGGCTGACATTTTCATCTCGATAGGTCAGGTTTTGGTCAAGAGTGACACGAATTTTCTGGTAGGGAAATCCTGGGATTTTCTTTTTTTCTTTTAGTGAAAAACGATCATAAGAAATATAGATACGAGGTTTGAGAGCCTCACTGTAGCGTTGACGGATCTTTTGCACCTCTGCTACCAGAAAGCTATCTTTGATCAGGTCTGCTCCCCAACCTTTGGTGATGAGCTGGGTGATGGTATCTGACTGGGCTAGGACGCGGTGCTTGTGACCGATACCGGCTTCGTCTTTTGACTTGATTTCTAGAAAGGCGGGGCTGTTAGTACTTGGCTGCGCAAGATAGGTCCGCATACGGATTTTTTCTTTCTTATGCTGACCTTGCAAGGAGTCTTGGATGAGATGAAAATCTTCTGTATCAAAGTAGATATTGGAAATGGTCGAAGTCGGATAGTCGTCCTCGACGAGGTAGTCTTTCAAATCTTCTATTAAATCCTGTAAGTCTGTTTTAGAAACCATATACTTGGTTTCGATCCGTTCAAAGCTTGTTTCTAGGGGTTTCATAAGCAATTTCTCCTTTAGATAAATCATAGATTAAACAAGGTAAACTTGCTTGGAACAAGTCTAGAGGACTTTTCTAAAAGTTTTATTAAGCGAAACTTAACTGAAACTGAATTTAAGGAAACTTTCAGAAAAGTTTTAGTTTTGTTTCAGGAATCTTCTGTAGACTGTCTAGCTATATCATACGAAGGAGAGGAAAAAGGTATGAAATCAAAAAAATGGACCCTACTCGCAACGAGTTTAACGGCAATGGTGCTGCTGGCAGCATGTGCCCAGTCAACAACTACATCTAATACCAATGCAACGACAAATAGTGCCACAACAACTGTAACAAAGACAAACCAATCATCCTATTTTACAGAGAAGGACTATGATACCTCTTATGATGAAAGCACAGCTTCTAAGATTGAGCTATCTGGCTCATCAGCAAACGTCTCTGGAGATGGGGTGACAGTCTCTGAATTAACAGTGACAATCACAAAATCTGGAACCTATGTAATTTCAGGTCAGTCTGACGGAGTGCAGATCAAGATCGAGGCAGATAAGTCTGCAGATGTTCATCTAGTCCTAAAAGGTGCGACCATGACCAATACCAATGCAGCGATATCTGCGACATCAGCTGGCCATGTCTACTTGACTCTAGCAGAGGGAACCACCAACAGTCTCTCTGACTCAAGCTCTAACAGCGACAAAAAAGCAGACGCAGCTCTCTTTTCTAAGGTGGATTTGACCATCAACGGGAAAGGAACTCTCAATGTAGATGGCAAGAAGAACAATGGTATCAAGGCTAACGACACCCTCCATATCACGGGTGGAACCTATAGCATCACAGCAGTTGGCGATGCCTTTAATGTCAATGATGAACTCAACATCACTGGTACGACCATGACTATTGACGCCAAAGAAGATGGAGTCAAGGTGGACAATGATGAGGATACTTCAGTCGGAACCATGTACCTATCCAACAACAATATCACAGTCACAGCAGGAGATGATGGCATCCACGCATCAGGTGATTTGGTTATCGATAGTGGTACCTACACCGTCAAGAATTCGACAGAAGGACTTGAAGGTAAGTCCATCACTATCAACGGTGGGGACATTAGTATCTATTCAACAGATGATGGAGTCAACGCAGCTAATAAAAATGCCCAACAGAGTGAAATCTTCTTCACCATGAACGGTGGGAACCTGACAGTAGAAGTTGGCCAAGGAGACACAGACCCAATCGACTCAAACGGCAATATCACGGTCACAGGCGGAACCATTAAAATGACTGGTCAAACAGGTTTTGACTTTGATGGAACAGCGACCTACACAGGCGGAGATATCTATCTCAACGGTGAAAAACAAACTGAAATCGTCAACTCTATGCCTGGAGGTGGTGGACCAAATGGAGGCCCTCAAGGCGGCGGTCCAGCCCCTGGCGGACAAGGATAAAAAAGAATCTCCTTTCTCGAAAGAGAAGGGAGATTTTGTGTTTGAGAGATGGATTGTAGCTAAAACAACTCCCAATTAGGTCTTGAAAATTTCTTAGTCTGTTTCATATAAAAATGAGTAAAATGAATTTCCATCGCCAAGGTCATTAGAGTTGCGATAGCAATGACGATGGTAGGATTGGCTGAGAAAAGTAGAGGAAGAATAGGCCTTTAAAAAGTGGGCAGGAAAGACCATTTCAGAGTATCGAGAAGAGATTTAGAAACAGCTCTAAAAGCAATAGCTATCCATTATAAGCATCAGATAATAATATCTGGTGTTTTATTTTTTAAAGAATTTAACCCTTTCTCTTGACAAGTGAGTGATCACTCACTATAATAGCTTCTGTGATTTAAAAAGTGAGTAATCACTTACCAAGGAGGAAGTAAATGAAAAAATTGCTACATTTACAAGATTTAGTAAAATCTTTTGACCAACAAATAGTTCTGAATCATGTCAGCTTTGAATTGCAGCTAGGAGAAATTATAGGATTAATTGGTCCGTCTGGTGCTGGTAAATCAACTATGATTAAGACTACGTTAGGAATGGAAAAGGCTGATGGAGGCCTAGCTTTAGTGTTAAATCACACTATGCCCAATCGTCATATTTTAGGAGATATTGGCTATATGGCCCAATCAGATGCTTTATACGAGTCCTTGTCTGGTCAAGAAAATCTGGAATTTTTTGGTCAGCTAAAGGGGCTTTCTAAAAAAGACCTAAAGGCGGAAATTGCTCATATAGCTCAAGTAGTAGATCTGACAGACTACTTAAACAAGGCGGTATCCGGTTATTCTGGAGGAATGAAGCGACGCTTGTCTTTAGCCATCGCGCTTCTGGGGAATCCTCAGCTCTTGATTTTGGACGAACCGACAGTTGGAATCGACCCTTCTCTTCGGAAGAAAATCTGGAAAGAATTATTCGCGCTTAGAGACAATGGGGTTGGGATATTAGTTACTACCCATGTTATGGATGAAGCAGAGTTAACGGATAAGGTCGGCTTATTATTAGGTGGAAAAATCATTGCTTTTGATACACCGCAACACTTAAAAGAAAGTTATCAAGTTTCAAGTATTGAAGAAGTATTTTTGAAAGCAGAAGGAGAGTAAGATGAGAACCATTGCTATTGCTAAAAAAGTTATCAAAGAATTGCTTCGTGACAAACGAACCTTGGCTATGATGTTTGTAGCGCCGGTATTTATTATGTGGCTGATGAACCTCATGTTTTCAGCTAGTACAACCGTGAATGTCAAGTTAGCGACACAAGATCTACCAACTGGTTTGATAACGAAAATGGATGAGCTTGATCATGTGGACATCGAGACTTATCAAGACTTAGATCAGGCCAAAGAAGCGCTAGCAAATGAAAAAGTCGATGCTGTGATTTCTTATAAAGACGGTGAGTATCAGGTCGACTACGCAAATACAGATGCCTCCAAGACATCTATGATACGACAAGTGTTACGAACAAGTATCGCCAGTGAAGGCACCGATCAGTTACTATCTCGTGTCAAACAAGCTCTTCCACAATTGGACTCGGACGCAAAAACACCAGAAATCAAGGAGTCTTATCAGTATGGAGATGAAAATACAAGCTTCTTTACCAGTATGATTCCGGTTTTGATAGGTTTTGTAGTTTTCTTCTTTGTCTTTTTGATTTCAGGTATGGCGCTTTTGAAAGAGCGCACCAGTGGAACACTAGAACGTTTGTTAGCAACACCAGTGAAACGATCTGAAATCGTCTATGGCTATATGTTGTCTTACGGTATTATTGCGATTTTTCAAACGGCAGTTGTCGTCTTAGCAGCAATTTGGCTACTAGATGTAGAAGTTGTAGGAAGTATTTTAAATGTTATAATAGTTAATGTGGTACTGGCTCTTGTAGCACTAGCTTTTGGAATTCTCTTGTCTACTCTAGCAAAATCAGAATTCCAAATGATGCAATTTATTCCTCTCGTGATTATGCCCCAACTTTTTTTCTCAGGAATTATTCCATTGTCATCCATGGGAGAATGGGCTCTAACTGTGGGGAAATTTTTGCCATTAACCTATTCTGGTGATGCAATAAGCCAGATTATTCTTTACGGGCACAATCTTGGTGATATTTTGCCAAATCTTGGTGTTTTAATGATTTTCTTGATCATTTTAACAATTCTCAATATTGTTGGATTACGTCGTTATCGTAAAGTTTAGAAATCAACATAAATAATGCTAAAAAGGTGTGAAGATTAGATGGATAAGACTGTTTTTGAATCGTTTGAAGATTACTTAGAAGAAGCGAATTACCCTCAAGGAAAGAAAAAAATCATGCAGGCAGCAGTGGATCTCATATCAACTAGGAGTTACCATGGGACCTCAACTCTTCACATAGCTGAGCGTGCTGGACTAAGCCAGGCAACTTTGTTTAAGTATTTTAAGACGAAGGATGATCTACTGACGGCTATTTTACATCCTGTAGTCCCAAGCATTTTCGGTAGTTTTTTTGAGGAACTCTTAGCTTTTGAAACGACAGAAGAGAGGGTTCGTTATCTCGTCCACGATCGTATGAGCTATCTCAAAAAAAATCGTGCTTTGATGAAAATCATTCTGCAGGAGAGTTTTTCAAATAAGAAACTAAAAAATGAACAGATTTTTATCTGGAATGCTATTCAAGATAAACTTCGAGTGCTTCATAAGGAATTGCTAGCAGATCCACGTGTAAATCCAGAGATAACGATTCCTCAAATGGTTCGTATTTGTGTTGGTCCATTGTTGGCTTACTTCGCTCAACTTTATATCGTTAGCGACAACGGAGAAATAAAGGAAGAGGACCTAGACTTATTAGAAAAACAGATTTTGGGTGCTTTGTGGAAATAGAGTAGGCCTAGACAAAATGGAGGCTAGATTCTATTGGTTTGGCTTCTTGCACAAGATAATATAAAAGGGTATATATTGCCTGATGCAGATTCGTGCTTTTTTATTGTTGAATTTGCTATTTTGGTGATAGTTCTCAATCACTTTACTAAAACAGAAACCGACCTCTCCAGCAGAGCAACGATTTCTTAAATGTATGGAAGAGGAGTTTTCTGGCTTGCTAAAGACAACTCCTTGACACTTCGTCAGCTTTTGATACAATAGTACAAAATTAGAGGAGGTGGGCTATGATTCAGAAACATGCGATTCCCATTTTGGAGTTTGATGACAATCCCCAGGCGGTCCTTATGCCAACACATGAGGGATTGGACTTAAAGTTGCCAAAAAAGTGCATCTATGCATTTTTGGAGGAAGAGATTGACCGCTACGCTCAGGAAGCAGGAGCGGACTGTGTTGGTGAGTTCGTTTCTGCCACCAAGGCTTATCCAGTCTATGTCATCAACTACAAGGGTGAGACGATTTGTCTAACCCAGGCGCCCGTGGGTTCTGCCCCAGCTGCCCAGTTTATGGATTGGTTGATTGGCTATGGTGTGGAGCAAATCATTTCCACTGGAACCTGTGGCGTCCTAGCCGATATAGAGGAAAATGCCTTTCTCGTCCCTGTTCGCGCTCTGCGAGATGAGGGGACCAGCTACCATTATGTAGCGCCTTCTCGTTATATGGAGATGCAGATTGAGGCTGTCTCTGCCATTGAGCAAGTTTTGGAGCAAAGAGGCATTCCTTATGAGGAAGTTATGACCTGGACGACAGATGGTTTTTACCGAGAGACGGCTGAAAAGGTTGCCTATCGCAAGGAAGAAGGCTGCGCTGTTGTGGAAATGGAGTGCTCGGCTCTTGCGGCAGTGGCTCAGCTACGTGGTGTTGTCTGGGGAGAATTGCTCTTTACTGCAGATTCCTTAGCGGATCTGGACAACTACGACAGTCGTGACTGGGGCTCAGAAGCTTTTGATAAGGCACTCGAACTCTGTCTTGCCATTGTGCACCACATGTGAGTGTTCTGACTGTTTTTATGGTAGAATGTAGTTATGTTATTCAAATCTTTTTTGGAAAAAATCAAGACGATACTGGGACGCTTGTCGCCAGCCCGTCGCATCTTTTTAAGTTTTGCCCTAGTAATCTTCTTGGGTTCTCTCCTTTTAAGTCTCCCCTTTGTGCAAGCAGAAACGTCACAAGCGACCTACTTTGACCATCTCTTTACGACCGTGTCCATGGTCTGTGTGACAGGGCTTTTCACTCTGCCAGTGGCTTCGACTTATAATATCTGGGGCCAGTTGATCTGTATGATTTTGATCCAGATTGGTGGTTTGGGGCTCATGACCTTTATCGGAATCTTTTATATCCAAGGCAAGCAAAAGCTCAGCCTTCGTGGTCGTGAGACTATTCAAGAAAGTTTCAGTTATGGAGAAACCCAGTCTCTAAAGGACTTCATCCGCTCAATCTTTCTGACGACTTTTTTGGTGGAAGGAATTGGTGCCTTTCTCTTGAGTTTTCGCTTTATCCCCGAATTTGGCTGGGGGCGAGGGATTCTAACCTCTATCTTTTTGGCTGTTTCAGCTTTCTGTAATGCTGGATTTGATAATTTTGGAAGTACGAGTTTGGTAGCCTTTCAAACGGATCCCTTGATCAATCTAGTGATTGCAGGCTTGATTATCACTGGTGGTCTAGGATTTATGGTCTGGTTTGACCTAGCGACCCAGTTTGGGAAGAAGAAAAAACGCCGCCTGCGTTTCCATACCAAGCTGGTTCTCTTTTTAACGGCGGGAATTCTGCTCTTTGGAACCGTATCGACTCTCTTAATTGAGTGGAATAATCCTGGGACGATTGGAAATCTCAGCGCTCCAGAGAAACTGCTGGTTAGTTTCTTCCAGACAGTCAGTATGAGAACGGCAGGCTTTGCTTCCATTGACTACACCCAGGCTAGACCAGTTACCTTACTGATCTACATCTTGCAGATGTTTCTGGGCGGGGCACCTGGAGGGACAGCAGGCGGGCTCAAGATTACGACCTTCTTTGTCTTGTTGGTCTTTGCTCGCAGTGAACTATTGGGCTTGCCTCATGCTAATGTGGCTCGGAGGACCATTGAACCCCGAACCGTACAAAAGTCTTTCAGTGTCTTTATTATCTTCTTGCTAACATTCTTGCTGGGCTTGATCCTACTAGGGATAACAGCAGAGGGAAATCCGCGCTTTATCTACCTCATGTTTGAGACCATTTCAGCCCTTGCAACAGTTGGGGTGACGGCAAATTTAACACCAGAGTTAGGTAAGTTAGCCCTCAGTATCGTTATGTTGTTGATGTTTATCGGCCGTATTGGTCCCTTGACACTACTGGTCAGTGTAGCGGAATACCAGCCAGACAAGAAAGATACGATTCACTATATGAAGGCAGATATCACTATCGGATAAGAAAGGAAAAACGATGTCAGATCGGACAATTGGAATTTTAGGCTTGGGAATTTTTGGGAGCAGTGTTTTGGCTGCCCTAGCCAAGCATGACATGAATATCATTGCTATTGATGACCACGAGGAACGCATTAATCAATTTGAATCAGTGTTGGCGCGTGGAGTAGTTGGAGATATCACGGATGAAGAACTCCTTCTATCAGCGGGGATTGACACCTGTGATACCGTAGTCGTCGCAACAGGTGAAAATCTGGAGTCCAGTGTTCTTGCGGTCATGCACTGCAAGAGTTTAGGAGTGCCGACCGTTATTGCCAAGGTCAAAAGCCATACGGCTAAAAAGGTGTTGGAAAAAATTGGTGCAGACGCAGTCATCTCACCAGAGTTTGAAATGGGGCGCTCATTAGCACAGACCATCCTCTTTCATAACAGCGTAGACGTCTTTCAGCTGGACAAGAATGTATCGATTGTCGAGATGAAAATCCCCCAATCATGGGTAGGTAAAAGCCTCAGTCAGTTGGATTTACGTGGGCGATACAACCTCAATGTACTTGGTTTTCGTTCCTACGAAAATGCTCCTCTGGATGTCCAATTCGGACCCAATGACCTCTTGCAGGCAGATGCCTACATCATGGCAGTCATTAATAACCAACATTTGGACACTCTAGCTGAACTGAGTGAGTAGGAGAGGAAAGGCTACTCTCTTTCCTAATAATTAACGAGTCAATATAAGTATTTTATAAGAGGGATTTAAGAAAAATTTTAACTTTTTCTTAATCCTTTTTAATTTTAGGAGATTATACTAGAGTCATCAAAAAAAGAAAACTCTAAGGAGAATCCTATGAAATTCAATCCAAATCAGAGATATACTCGTTGGTCTATTCGCCGTCTCAGTGTAGGCGTTGCTTCAGTTGTTGTGGCTAGTGGCTTCTTTGTCCTAGTTGGTCAACCAAGTTCTGCGCGTGCTGATGTCGTCAATCCGACTCCTGCCCAAGTCGTGCCAGACGCTGCTTCGGTGAGTGAAAAGAGCGACTTACCAGCAGAGGTTCTCAAAAAAGCAGTCGATGTAGCTCTTCCTTCAGAACAGTCTATTCCAACACCTAAAGCAAGTGTGGATACCACAAGCTCTTCAGAAAAAGCGGACGCAACTGCTAAAGAGCCTGCAGTAGTGCCAAAAGAAGAAGTGCAAGCACAACCTGACTCTAAGAAACAAACAGAAGATGCAGTTAAACCTGTGGAAAGTCCTGCGTCTACAGTTTCTGGACAAGACCGTGAAGTCAGTGAAGCGCAACCAGCGACCACCCCAGCTGAAGTGCAAAAGGGTGTGGCCGACAACACCAAAGACACAGTAGATGTCCCAGCTAGTTACCTTGACAAAGCCAATTTCCCAGGACCATTTACAGCTGGTGTCAATCAAGTCATTCCATACGAATTCTTCGCTGGTGACGGCATGTTGACTCGCCTGATCTTGAAAGCATCTGATAAGGCTCCATGGTCAGACAACGGTTCAGCTAAAAATCCCGCCCTTCCACCAGTAGAGAAATTGGGCAAAGGTCTTTACTTCTATGAAGTGGATTTAGCAGGTACCCAAGGCAAATCTGACAAAGAGTTGCTTGATCTTTTAAAACAAAACGGCACGCAAAGCTATAAAGCTACTATCAAGGTGTACGGTGCAAAAGACGGCAAACCTGACTTAACTAATCTGGTAGCGACTAAAAATTTGGATGTCAACTTGAATAGTTTGACCACCCCAGCTGAAGTGCAAAAAGGTGTGGCTGACAATACAAAAGATACAGTAGATGTCCCAGCTAGTTACCTTGACAAAGCCAATTTCCCAGGACCATTTACAGCTGGTGTCAATCAAGTCATTCCATACGAGTTCTTTGCCGGTGACGGTATGTTAACACGCCTTATCTTGAAAGCATCCGACAAGGCTCCATGGTCAGACAATGGTTCAGCTAAAAATCCCGCTCTCCCACCAGTAGAGAAATTGGGCAAAGGCCTTTACTTCTACGAAGTGGATTTGGCTGGCACTCAAGGAAAATCTGACAAGGAACTACTTGACCTTTTGAAACAAAACGGCACTCAAAGCTATAAAGCTACTATCAAGGTGTACGGTGCGAAAGACGGCAAGCCTGACTTAACTAACCTCGTAGCGACTAAAGATTTGACTGTTAATTTGAATGGCTTGACCACACCAAATCAGGTCAAAGAGTCTGTTGTTAACAATGTCAAAGACATGATTGATGTTCCAGCTAGCTACCTTGATAAGGCTAAGGTTCCTGGACCTTTCTTGGCCGGTGTCAACCAAGTCATTCCATACGAAGCTTTTGGTGGAGATGGTATGTTGACTCGCCTCTTGTTAAAAGCTTCAGACAAAGCCCCATGGTCAGATAACGGAACGGCTAAAAATCCTGCTCTATTGCCACTTGAAGGCTTGGCTAAAGGCCAATATTTCTACGAAGTGGATTTGAATGGCAATACGGTTGGCAAAGAAGGACAAGCCCTTCTAGATCAACTTCGAGCTAACGGAACACATACATACCTAGCTACTGTTAAAGTCTATGGCTCTAAAGATGGCAAACCTGATTTGACCAATCTGATTGCTACTCGTCAAGTAACGATTCAGCTTCGTGGAAAAGAAATGGCGACAATACCATCTCAACAAGGTCAGATGAATACGAAGCCTTCTGAAACAGGCTCTACAGGTACGACTGAGGGTATGATGGGTACAAATCACCATATGTCAGATATGAAAGTAGATCAACCAGATTCTAGCCCAATGGCTAATATGATGAAAAAAGATGATAAAGCGATGTTACCAAATACTGGGGAAGCTAAAACAGCTACAGCTGGGCTTGGTATCTTTGGTCTAGCCTTGGCAGGTCTTGTTGGACTTTTGGGTTTGACAAGCAAACGAGAAGATTAAGATTCAAATCACTTAAACATTAGAGAAAATAGTGTTATACTAAAGCAAGTATAACACTGTTTTTATCGAAGGAGTGTCAGATGAAAAAGACAATTTTGCTGGTTGATGATGAAATAGATATTCTAGATATTCAAAACCGTTATCTTATACAGGCAGGTTACGATGTTTTGGTCGCCCATGATGGTAAGGAGGGATTAGAGCTTTTCAGAAAAAAATCTATCGACCTCATTATCACAGATATCATGATGCCCAATATGGACGGGTATGATTTTATCAGTGAAGTTCAGTATATCGCTCCGGATCAACCCTTCCTCTTTACAACTGCTAAGACAAGCGAACAGGATAAGATTTATGGATTGAGTTTGGGGGCAGATGATTTTATAGTCAAACCCTTTAGCCCACGCGAATTGGTTTTAAGAGTGAATAATATCTTGCGTCGCCTTAGCCGTGGAGGAGAGACCGAACAGATCGAGTTTGGTGACTTGGTAATCAACCATGTGACTCATGAGGTTCGCATTGGGGAGCAACCTTTGGAATTGACAGTAAAATCCTTTGAACTTCTATGGATATTAGCCAGCAATCCCGAGAGAGTCTTTTCAAAGACGGAACTTTACGAGAAGGTATGGCAGGAGGACTATGTAGATGATACCAATACACTCAATGTTCATATCCATGCTTTGAGGCAAGAGTTGACCAAGTATACAAATTCAAATGCTCCTGCTATCAAAACTGTCTGGGGTTTGGGTTATAAGATGGAAAGACCAAGAGGTAGAAAATGAAATTAAAAAACTATATTTTAGTGGGGTATCTAGTGTCGACTCTACTAACGATTTTGGTCGTTTTCTGGGCAGTCCAACGAATGTTGATTGAGAAAAGTGAAGTTTACTTTCTCGTTGGAATAACCTTGATTGCTAGTTTCATTGGCGCTGCAGTGAGCATCTTTCTTTTGTCGCCTGTGTTCTCTTCTCTGAAACATTTGAAAAAACAAGCTCAGGATATAGCAAGCAAGGATTTCAGCACAGAAATCGAAACCAAAGGACCATTAGAATTTCAAGAGCTGGGCCAGGCTTTTAATGACATGTCTCACAATTTGCAAGCTACCTTTCAATCACTTGATGAGAGCGAGCAAGAAAAGAGAATGATGATTGCGCAGCTCTCTCACGATATTAAAACTCCCATTA